>JALSQA010000441.1 GCA_026985685.1 Campylobacterales bacterium
GTCTTCTTTTATATCGCAATAGATAAGTTCGTTATTTTCATTTTTTTTCTTTGAAAAAGAGAGTATAGATGTATCTACCGTTGCACTCTCAAATACTTTCACTCCGTTAAAATCTATATACTCTTTTATATCGCAATTTTTAAGTAAAAACTCTCTAAATTTGCTTCCATATTTTGCTCTTGTGTATTTGTTTGAAGTGATATAGCTTAAAACTCCGTTATTTGATAAAAGGTTATACCCTTTTTCAAAAAAGTAGATGTAGATATCAGCGGTTCCATTAAAACATTTATAACCTTCAGCTTTTAGTCTATCTTTTATCTCTTTGATGCTCTCTTGTCTAATATAAGGTGGATTGCCTATTACGATATCAAATCCGCCATTTTTTAAAACTTCTGCGAAATATATTTTGTAAAAAAACAGCTCTGTTGTTGGGCGATGTTTTATTTTTTCTAAAATAGCTATAATATTATGAGATTTTTCTATTATTTCGCTCTGTTTTTTTGATAAACCATTAATGAGATTTATATTTTTCACTTGTGATTGAATAATATCTTCTTGTTTTTTTATCTCTTGAAGTAGTATTTCATCTATTAAGTTTTCTATTTTATTTTTTAGATTCTCTTTTTTGTGTTTATCATTTTCGTTATAAAATTTATGTATCAGATTTTGTATTTCGTCAATTTTCTCTTTTTTTTCGTCAAAAAGTCCATCAGCCTTTTTTAGTAGGTCTATGCCATAAATTGTTTCAAAAAGGCTATTTCCTACCATTATTTTATAATAGAGATTTGGCAAAGGAAATGGCTTTTCTTCATCTACTACAAGCGATAACCAAAATCGAAGTTTTGCAATCTCTACTGCTGATGGGTCTATATCTATACCAAAGATAGAGTTTTCTATAATACTTCTTTTTAGTTTTGCCCTTTCTTCATCATTTAGAGTTTTATCAAGATTTTCTAAAATAGCAACTATGGTTTGTAGCATCCCCATTGGGAATGCTCCTGAACCTATGGCAATATCGACACTCTTTAAAGAGAGTAATCTCTCTTTTATATTTAAAGCCTCTTTTTTTATATATTCATCATCAGTGATACCTTTAAATACAAGTTTTTCAATTTTATCTCTTTTAAAAAAGTTTGATAGATACTCTACAATAGAGCTTTCACACATATAATATACTATTTCTCTTGGTGTATAGAATGCTCCTTTACCTTTTCGATAGTTCTCTTCAAGTAGGTTTTCAAACACTCTACCCATCATTTCTGGATCAATTGCCACCTCTTTATCATCTTTGCTATCTTCTATGATAGTAAAGTTATATTGATTGAAAGTTTTAAATATAGTTTTAAAAAGAGAGTTTTCTAAATAGATATTTTTTTTATCAAACTCATCTTTTTCAAAAAGCCCACCATTTAAAAATGGCATTTTTATATCAAGCTTTTCAAAATAGTCGTTTTCTCTTTTTGTATTTAGTGCTTCAAAGAAGATAAGTTTTAAAAAATCATCATAGTAGTTTTTAT
>JALSQA010000442.1 GCA_026985685.1 Campylobacterales bacterium
ATTGAATCCATGATAAATAAAAAGGACGCCCATAATTTTATTTAGCTGATAAATTGTGGGTGTCCATTTTATTGTCCTACCCAAAAGCAAATAGACAATATTGAGTATATGAAAAGTGTAAAAGATGAAAAAGGCAAAGTAGTCATTGGTGACGTAAAAGTAGCTTCATATCATGGCAATGAAATAGAAAAAGTAGCAGGTCTTCAAAATTCATATGTACAGGATGCCTTTAGATGTATAAGGGGTACTAGCAGTACAAAACCAAGTAAACTAACTAAATATACCACTGTCTTCTACTCTCTTGGAGATATAAAGAAAAACAAAAACAAAGTCACCCATTTCTTTTTTCACTCACATCAAACGATTGGAAACGCTCTATACAAGGAATTATTAGAAGGAGTAAAAAAAGATGGGAGCGGCAAATACAAAGCCGTTGCTTATACCTGTTAATATCAAATAGACTTTTCAGATAGGATGTATAGATATGTTTAAGATTATTATGACCACATTGCTTTTGCTGAGCCAAGTAGCTTGCTCGGCATTACCCCATAAAAAGGATAGTTACCTCTCTAATATGCAATATATTCGTGGCGGTAGCTTTTTAATGGGTAGCCCTACGAATGAGGAAGAGAGAAGAAAAGATGAAAGACAACACCTTGTTTATGTTGATGACTTTTGGATAGAAAAAAAAGAGGTGACTTACGACCAATGGAAAATTTGTGTCGATGATGGAGGCTGTCAGTCTAATATATACCCTGTATCTGGAGGATATTATAATACGAAAAGTCCCACCATTAGAGGAAAGCATCCCGTTTCTAATATTAGCTGGGATGATGCCAATGAATATACCCATTGGCTCAGTAAAAAAACAGGAAAAAACTATCGTTTACCCACAGAAGCAGAATGGGAATATGCAGCGCGCGCAGGAACAAAAACAGCTTACCCATGGGGTAACACGATGAGTGAAGATAGAAAAGTTCGTAGCAAGTTAGTAATCTGTGGATTTTGTGGCAATGAAGACAGCAGAGTATCAACTGCTACCGTCGGGAGTTTAAGAGCCTATGGTGGCTTATATGATATGCATGGAAATGTTGCTGAATGGACCTGCTCTTCTTATAAGAAAGCTTATGACAATGATACTGAAAAAAAATGTTCTTCTCCAAAAGATAGGAAACCAAAAGTTGCCCGTGGTGGTACATTTGACAGCCCTTTAGATCTAGTTCGCTCAGCCTTTCGTAGAATTGAAAAACCAGAAACACGCTCTGCACTTATTGGATTTCGTGTTGTTCGGGAAAGGTAGGTAATTAATCGAGCGCGGTAGATACTATGGCATTAAAATCAATCGATTTGCCTAGTACGGTAGATACTATGAGAGTCACTAAAAAAGTCCTATCCTTAGTTTTTAATCATTAATAAAAGAAACGGAATTACCAAAAAGGAAATTGCACATAGAGTGGATAACTTTATAAATGAAGGGAAGTACCATGCAAAAACGTTACTTTAATCACGCTAG
>JALSQA010000443.1 GCA_026985685.1 Campylobacterales bacterium
CTTTAGTCTTTGTCAATTTATTCCACCCCAAAAGTCAAGACAAAATCTAATTTTTTTTAATTCCCTTTGCACTATGCTACCTTTAGTAACAAATCATTATTTTTTCTAATATTATTACTGCTACTACTATAACCACTGTTTCTATTGATTACTGATTTGTATCTTTTATTATCATACACCTCCATCGGTCTTTTATAGTCTAATGTTTGATGAAACCTATAATAGTTATAAAACTCAATATAGGATTTAATATCCTGTTTTAACTCTTTAATTAAGTTGTAAGCATTAAGATAGATTCTCTCAACCTTAGCACTTCTCCAGAATCTCTCTATTGCTATATTATCAGTGGCTCTGCCTTTAGAATCCATAGATATCTCTATATCATTATCTTTTAATGTGTTAGTATGTATATAACTTGTATACTGACTTCCTTGATCTGTATTAAATATCTCTGGTTTAGGATTGTTTTTAAAAGCCTCATTTAAAACATCCATTACAAAGTCTGTATCCATACTGTTTGATATCTTCCAGGAGAGTATTGCTTTAGAATACCAATCAATTACTGCTGCAAGATAGACTCTTCCGCCATTGATTTTGATATAGGTTATATCGGTTGACCATACTTTGTTTGGTCTATCTATATCTATACCTTTTAGTCTGTATGGATATTTAGGATGTCTCTCGTCAGATACAGTTGTTGATACAGGTTTTACTGCTAAAACTGCTTTAATACCTAGCTCTTTACGATATTTGGATACTGTATTTAAGGATACACTATATCCTTCAAATAATAGCTGTCTATAAACTTTCTCTTCTCCATATATACACATAAACTCATCTTCGCTTATCTCTTTTATTCTCTGTTTGAGAGCCTCTTTTGTTTGATTTACTCTTGGTATATAGTAGTTATAGCTTCTACTAATACCAAGAAGCTCATGTTTTTTAGATGGTGCTAGCAAAGTATCCTCTTTTTGAGTTTGGACTTGCACCATCTCTCTTTTAATCGATAAGTCCAAACTCTTACTCGGGGTCCCCAATAAATCGTAAGATTTTTGGGGTGAGTTTTGCTTTCCCACCGCCCAGTTCCTTTCAACTGTAAGCTTTCCTACAGTTTTAGCATATTTATCTACTTTTTTCTCTAAATCTTTTATCTGTTCTTTATACTCTTTTACTGCTTTAGCTGGATCTAGGGCTATCTCCATATTATCTAAAAATGTCTTTTTCCAATTTATTATATTTTTTGGTAAAATATGATTTTCATTTGCTATCTGGTTTAAAGTCTTTTCACCTTTTAAGACTTCTAAGACTATTTTAGCTTTAAATTCTGCTGTGTAAACTTTTCTCTTTTTTGCCATCTTCTGTCCTTTTATTGTTGTCTTTTTTATTGTACTGCTAAAAATTTAAATTTGTCTTATTTCTTGGGGTATTATAATTTTCTAAATTGACGATGCACTGATTCAATGATATTAGTAGTGTAG
The DNA here is from genome assembly GCA_026985685.1 of Campylobacterales bacterium. Classification (GTDB taxonomy): domain Bacteria; phylum Campylobacterota; class Campylobacteria; order Campylobacterales; family QNZT01; genus QNZT01. The sequence goes on from JALSQA010000443.1 coordinate 1,479, forward strand.
ATTATTTTTCGTATATCAGCTGGATATTT
>JALSQA010000444.1 GCA_026985685.1 Campylobacterales bacterium
CTGACCAATCTCAAAATGTATCACATCATAATACCTATCAGCCTCACGAACCAAATCCATAACACGAAAAGAACTAATTTTATCATACCTCAAAACAACACCCCAAAACTATTCAAACTAACGACTATTAAGACTATTAAGACTAACGGCTATTCAGACTATTAAAACTATTAAAATTCTACCACACTATACATTTACAATCCTATGCTAAAATATCAAAGAATTTCAAAGAAAGGCAATAAATGAAAAAAATACTATTTCTATTGGGCGTAATTTCAAGCACAATGTTTGCAGCAACTCCTGAGCAGGTAGATAGGTATCTGCTTTTGTCTCATTCTGATGAGCAGTTGGCAAACTTGGAGACACAATTTACTCAAATGCAAAATCGCATAGTTGGTGATGATAGCAATATCACAGAGTATGATACTCAAATGCTCACAATTAGATTTAAAGAGAAGCTCCAAGAGGAGATTAGCGATAATGAGATGGATGATATATTGCAAAATTATAAAAATCCAACACTTCTAAAGTTTGTATATGAAACAAGCGGTGGCATCGATGATCCCAACGCACTCAGGCAGTATCTATCTCAAATCAAAACTGACCCCGCTTCAAAAGAGAGAATCAAAATAGTAGAAAAGATCAATGAGGTATATAGCAACAAAGATGGACTTACCGAGCTATACAAAAGTATGTTTGAGCCTTTTATCCAAAAGATGATACCCGGCAAAAAAGATCCAAAAAAGATGAAAGAGATGGAGAAAAAGTATCTTGATAGTATGAAAGAGGTCTACAAGATGCAGCTTTTATACAGTACAAGAGATTTCACCAAAGAGGAGCTTGATGAGCTTTTGAAGGTGATGAAAACACCTGCAATGAACCATGAGATTAGAGCTACTTACGGTGCTATTGCATATGCTATGAAAGATTTTATGAATACTATTGCAAGTAGAGTTGAGCAAAAAATCAAAGAGCGTAAAAAGGTTAAACATAATTTAAATAAAAATAACTGATTGCACGCTATTTATTTGGTCCATATCCTCCTCCCCCTGGTGTATATATGCACAGCTTATCTCCACTTTTAATAGAGAAGCTGCTCCTTGATGGTACAAAATAGGCTATACCATCTTTTATCAATATATTTTTACCTTTTTGTCCGTCTCTACCTCCATTGACCCCCTTTGGGGCAAACACTCTTCTCTCTGTCAGTATAGATACATCCACATCTTCCAAAAAGCGATATTCTCTAATCAGCCCGTCGCCTCCGTCAAACAGCCCATCTCCTCCACTCCCGTCTCTTATTGAAAATCTCATTATCTGAACCGGGTACTCCCTCTCAATAATCTCTACATCTGTGATTTTGGTGTTGGTCATATGTGTATGTATACCATCTGCACCATTGCCGGATGACGTAGCTCCAGAACCTCCCCCAATAGTTTCATAAAAACCAAAATTCTCGTTTCCAAAGGTTATATTGTTCATGCATCCCTGAGAATTTGCAGCGT
>JALSQA010000445.1 GCA_026985685.1 Campylobacterales bacterium
AAAGAAGTAACAACAAAAGAAAAAACTTTTTCCAAAACACTAAACTCATCAATCGCACAGACAATCACCATATCACCAGCCAAACAAAACACACAAATCAAAATCGATGCACAAAAACCATTTCGTATCACCGCATCCAAAACCGTAGACAACTTAGGATTAAGAATCCGTATCCAAAAGCCCATATCCACACCACTAGATGAAGAGATACAACCTATGCAAATACCATCCGATACTCCAAATCAAGGTGAACCGTTTGACTTTACCTTTGCATTTATAAAGGTACTATTTGTTTTAGGATTTATGATCGCAGTTTTGTGGGGATTGAAAAGGTGGATAGAGAAAAAAAACCGTTCAGGAAGTTGGCTATTTCAATCCAATGAAGAAGATCAGAGTATCAAAATAATCACCCAAAAACCTATCGACATGAAAAATAAAATAACCCTTTTAAAGTTTAGAGATAAAGAGTATCTTGTACTACTGGGTGAAAACAATCTGCTTTTAGATAAATTTCATGCCGATGAAGATGAGATGTTTGACAAACTTCTTCAAAATGACCAGAAAAAACTCGATAGCTATCTGAAAAAGTAGTCTACTTTAGACATACCTTTTCAAACATGAAATCATTTTGAGAAGCACTTTGAATATAGTGTACTTTTTTACTTTTACTTTCTATACTCTCTTGTGCCTTGTTAAACCAATACGCAGCAATTTTACTATTTTTAGCGACACCATAGCCATTGTTGTACATGACACCTAAGTTTTGCTGAGCGATAAAATTCCCCTCATCTGCTAATTGTTTAAAAAGCCCTAACGCTGTCGTAAAATCCCCACGTTTTAAAACTTCCATAGCTTCATTTAACTTTTGATTATCATTTTTTTGACAAGCAGACTCTGTCGCATCAGAAGAGACCACAGGCAAACTCTCTTCACAAGGAACACAAGAAGGCAAAACCTCACCCTTACAACAAGAGAGATCATTTGCAAACAAAGACAAAGATAAACCGACTAAAACAAAAATAGATTTCATAAAAATTACTCCTAAAAGATATATAAGAGTAAAATCGACAAAATATATAAATTATTTAATATTTTATATATTTATAGGAAATGGTGCTTTTAGCTCCATCTAAAAAATTAGTACATATATTAGATTTTTCACTTTTTTTGAAGCTGAAAACTTACTAATATTAGATGGAGCTGAAGCACCATTTCCAAAACTTCTTAATGTAATTTAAACTGTCTGCACAAAACTTTATCATCTGAATCACAGATAACATCCCTCAGCCATCCAGCAACTTCCAAAGCTCCGTCATGATTGAAATGTTCTACATCTCTATAACCAAAATGATCTCTTAGAGCATTTGAGTCATAGTAGTTATTAAACTCTTGCCATGATCTCTGCTCTAAATCAAGTAACAACACACCCTCATCTACTGCAAGATCTTTGATAGTCTGTATATAATCACCTGTCACTCTGTTGTGACTTCTGTTAGTTTGTTC
>JALSQA010000446.1 GCA_026985685.1 Campylobacterales bacterium
CTTCACTCAACTCCTGATAACCTTTGATCATGTGATCAGATATTGTTTTACCTTCATTAGCTTTGTCTGTAGCTTTTGCTACTAAATCTTTTATTGTTTTTGCAGCTTCGGTACTTCTTGAAGCTAAGCTTCTTACTTCATTTGCAACTACTGCAAATCCCTTTCCTGCTTCACCTGCTGTAGCTGCTTCTACTGCTGCATTTAGTGAGAGTATATTGGTTTGAAATGCAATTTGATCTATCACATCTATCGCTTCATTGATAGCGATAGTTGCACTATTAATATCATCCATAGCGGTTACTGTTTTAGTCGCATATCCTAAACCTTGAGATACAGAATTTTTTACTTTTGTGCTTGAAGCTTGCATATCTTGAGTATTTTTATCACTTTGTTTTGCTTTTTGTGAGATAAGTGTTATTTCATCAGTCGCACTTTTTAAAATTTTTGACTGCTCTCCTGATGCTTCTAATATATGATACATTTTATCTATCAATGTCTGGGATGATTTTTCAAGTTCGATTCCATGTTTGAAGTTTTCACGTAAAATCACAGTTATCGCATTTTTCAAAGAGTTGATCCCTTTTATTAACTCTTTGATTTCTCCATCACGCATATTGTGTTCATCTACAGATTTTTTATATATACCTTTCTCATACTCTTTTAAAACTGTAACCATATCATTGAAATCTCTTTGAAGCTTATCTGATAGTTTGTTTAGTGATGTTGCTATATATTGGATATATGGATCAGAAGTAGTTAATTTTATACGATCACTCAAATCTCCATCTGATATTTTTTCGATGACCAAAAGCATTTCACCATTCACACCTTGATCTTCTTTGTTTTTGGCTACAAGTTTTGTACCCATTTGTTCAACTTTATCATATATTTTTTTGAAATATTTATTAAATTCTACTCGTTTTTCTATATTGATATTATTGCTATCTTTTTGCATATAAGCTTCAATATTCCCTAGTAACTTTACTATCTCATCCGTTTGTTCTTCTATGTTTTTACAATTCCCAAATATCATCATCTCTCCAATTTATTACAATAATGCGTATGCTTTTTTTGCTTTTTCAATCTCTTCTTGTGTTGGTTTCACTCTTACTGAAAAATACCTCATTTGTCCCTTTTCATCAGTTGGATATACTGTTGCATTAACCCAATAATATCCACCATCTTTAGCTTGATTTTTTACAACCCCATTCCATACTTCACCTCTTTTGATCGTTTGCCACATATCTTCAAATGCCTCTTTTGGCATATCTTTATGGCGTACAATATTGTGTGCTTTTCCAATAAGTTCATCTTTGGTAAATTTTGATATTTTGCAAAAATCTTCATTGGCATATATTATCTTCCCTTTTTCATCTGTCTGGGAAACAATAATAATTCCTTTATCAAGTTTATATTCGTGTCCATGATGGGTCATAACTATCCTTTAACAAGTACTAAACCCAATATCGGTATATCCTATAAAATTTTTAATCTTTAATTATTCAAGTTCATCTGTATATCTATTTGCTATAATTGATAAAAAACATCAGGGGATGCGTTTATGGCAAAAATAGAATTCTTAGGACCCATTGGCAAAGAGCCTATCAATGTAGACATCAAACATCTCAGTGAATTGAAGAGACTTTTTGAAAATGATCTTCAATTAAAAAACTGGATAGAAAATTGTGCAATTGCAGTAAATGACAAATTGGTTTCTAACCTTAATCTCTCTATTAGCAAAAATGATAAAATTTCATTATTACCCCCAGTTTGCGGAGGTTGATCGTGTTACAACTATATAAAGATGCCTTGCCTGTTGAGGAGATTTTGTGCACTTGGTATGAAAAGTACAAAAGAAAAAACTATGGTGCGTTCATCAACTTTGTCGGTATTGTTCGTGATGAAAATGGTATAGACGGTTTGAGCTTTGATATTTATGAACCTATTCTTACTTCATGGTTTGATCAGTGGCAAGAAAAAGCAAAAGCACAAAATGCTATATTGCTCATGGCTCACTCAAAGGGTAATGTTTATGTTCATGAGAGCTCTTATATCGCTGCTGTTTTATCTCCCAAAAGGCGTGTTGCATTAGAGATGATTGATGATTTTGTTGAAGATTTTAAAGCAAAAGCACCTATATGGAAGTATGATATTATCAACGGTGAACGCATTTATGCAAAAGATAGAAGTACCCCTTTACCACATAGTGGACTTTTACAATAGAGGAAAATATGAAATTTATAACTTATGAAGAATCGCTACAAAACTTACGTATGAGTTTTTCACATCCAAAACAAAGTGAAAAACTTTTTTTAGATCAAGCTCTTGGACGTATTTTATCTGAAGATATTGTAGCAAATCACAACTCACCAGCCTTTCCAACCTCTGCGATGGATGGCTATGCTATCAAGTTTGATGATCAGAGTTTAGGAAGGATACAAATACTTCGTGATCTTCCTGCTGGAACATATAATGAAGAAGAACTCATGGGTGGCTTTTGTATCAAGACTTTTACAGGTTCTTTGATGAGTAAAGGTAGTGATACACTTATTCCTATAGAAAATGTAGAAGTAGATGATAATGAAATTGTTATCAAAGAGATGGTACCTAAAGGATTTAGTGTGCGTCCTATTGGTGAAAATTATAAAAAAGATGAAGTCCTTATCAAAAAAGGTACAAAAATTGACTTTGCACAAATTGGTGTTTTAGCAAGTCTAAATATTGCACAGGTTCAAGTTTATAAAAAACCTTCAGTTGCTATCATAGCAACAGGAAGTGAAATCCTGGATGTCGGAGAAGTGAGTACAAATCCTTCTCAAATATATAGTTCAAATCAATTTACACTTCAGGCACTATCACAAAAAGCAAATGCTTATGTAACAAGAATGCCTTTGGCAAAAGACAACAAAGAGAGTATCCAAACATCTATATCTTCAGCTTTAAATGATCATGATATTGTAGTTACCACAGGTGGTGTTAGTGTTGGAGATTATGATTTTGTCAAAGATATTTTAGCTGATTTTGATGCCAAATATATTACTAAAGGTGTTATACTTAAACCAGGACAGCATATAAAGATAGTCAAAATTGGTACAAAATATATATTTGCCCTACCTGGTTTCCCTTATAGTTCAACTGTTACTTTTATACTTTATGTATTGCCACTTATACAAATGATGCAAGGGCTATCACCTCTTCTTCCTTATGTAAAAGCTACACTTAAAAAATCTTATACCAAAAAGAGCAAAAAAACTGAATTTGCTGCTTGTAATTTGTATCTTGAAGATGGTGAATATTTTGTTGATTTTGAAGGCAAAAAAAGTGGTTCAAGTGCAATCTTGACAAATATGCTAGGAGATACAGGATTACTTCATCTTTCTCAAGATAGCGGTGATTTAGAAGCAGGAACAAAAGTAGACGTAATCAACCTAAAAGCAATCTAATATGAAAAATAGATTTATACATATTTTACTTAGTATTGTTGTATTTATCTATATCATATTTGAAGAGATTTTTTGGGAATCCATAGCACGTCCAGTTTATAAATATATTCATGAATTAAAACTCTTAAAAAAATTAGAACATTTCATCCTGAAAATGCCTTCTTATGTTATTTTAATTCTATTTTTATTTATTTTTGCAATGGTAGAGTTTTTAGGTATTGTAGCTGGTGCTTTATTTTTAAAAGGAAATATCTTTATCGCTGTCTCTTTGTATTTAAGCAAAATTCCAATTTCTGCTTTTACATTTTGGCTTTTTAAAATTTCAAAACAAAAACTATTAGCGTTTGTCTGGTTTAAAAAAAGCTACAATTTTATCTTGCAAAAAATAGATTTAATTAAAAGCACGCAAATCTATCAACAAATCAAATCCTACACGCGACAAATCAAAAAAACTTTTAAACTATGGAAGATTCGTTATTTTCCAAAGGGATCATTTAGTTCAAAAATTAAACATATCTATTACCATTTAAAACAACTCTTTAAATATTAATTTCTATCTCTTTTTAGTCGATTTAAACTAAAAAGGTACACTGTGCTAACTATATTTTCTATCATTTTTGTTTTACTGATTTTTTCTTGGTATGTTTATGATCATTATGTCCAACGCCAACACACCCTGCTTGTTAATTATCCTATCATTGGTCGGGCAAGATATTTATTAGAAACTTTTAGAGAACCCTTTAGACAATATTTTGGCAATGAGGATATCTTTGAATCACGTGATAAGATAGAATGGGTCTACAAAGCAGCAAGGAATAAAAATAATTTTATCTCTTTTTCACCTTCTCAACCACAAAAAAATCCTAAATTTATGATCAAACATGCTTTTAGCCCACTAAATAACCATGAAGTTTCAAATAGATTTTGTGTTACATTTGGAGAACATTCACCTTATCCATTTACATCAAATTCCATTATTTCACGTAGTGCTATGAGTGATGGAGCTATTTCTCCAGAAGGTACACAAGCTTTTAGTATTGCAGCACTTAGAGGAAAGTTTCCGATAAACACAGGAGAAGGTGGATTAACATCAAATTTTCTTGTAACTCATCGCTCTTACGATCCTTCATATATGGACATAATCAATTTAAAACCCTGGCAAAAAAAATTATTTCGCTTGATTCGCTTTTTATTTAATACTTCTTTTGCAATTTCCACTCTAAAATCTATCGTATTAGACTACTCATCCAGGGATACTTATATGTTTGACCGTACTAAAATGTGCTTTTATAGAATCAACTGGGATGCATCACTAGACTCATTTCCAAAGTCAAAACCAGATGATATTGCGGATATAATATTTCAAATTGGTTCAGGCTTGTATGGAGTACGTGATAAAAAAGGATTCTTTGACATACAACGATATAAAAAAGTTATGCGTTTTTGTGTAATGACGGAGATCAAGTTAGCTCAAGGAGCTAAACAAACAGGTGGAAAACTTACCAAAAATAAGGTAACTGATGCTATTGCATATTTTCGAGGTGTCACACCATATCGTGATCTTTTTTCACCAAATAGATTTCCTTATGCCAATACTATACAAGAGTTATTTGATTTTATAGAAGAACTAAAAACAGCATCTCAAAAACCAGTCGGCTTTAAAATAGTAATATCAAATAAAAAAGATTTTGAGGACATTGCAAAAGAACTTAAAATCAGGATTAATTCAAAACAGATTATCCCTGATTTTATTACTATTGATGGTGGTGAAGGAGGTAGTGCTACTGCTCCTTTGGAACTAATGGAACGTGTAGGATACGGTATAAAGGATGCACTATTTATAGCTGATGAGATCCTCAGAGAACATGATATTCGAGATCATATTAAACTCGTCGTAAGTGGGAAGGTACTTACACCAGATCATGTTATCATTCTTTTAGCTTTAGGAGCTGATATGGTATCTATTGGCAGGGGATTTATGATGAGTGCAGGATGTATACGTGCCAAAGTATGCTCAGGGGCAGGAAAGCACCAATGCCCCGTAGGTCTTGCTACACAAGATGTAAAAAAACGAAAAGCTTATATCGTCCACAAAAATGCAAAAATGATTGAAAATTATCATCAAAATTTATTACAGAGTATACGAACTCTTTTAGCAATCATGGGACTCCACAGTACAAGAGATTTAAAGCAAGAACATCTGTTTTTTATAGATGCGAGAGAAAATATTTTTGATGATGTTCGAGAGTATTTTTTACAAAAATTTAACAATAAATTAAAAATATATTAAAAACATATTGCTTGCCTCATAAAAAGCAAGCAATATTGAGATACTAATCTTCTGTAGTCTCTTTTAAGATATTTTCAAACTTCTTTTGAGCAGTAAGAAGTGCATCTTTTGACTCTTTGTCTTGTATATCTAAAGAGCTAATCCAGTTAACAACTGAAGCCCATCCAAAGTGTACTGTTTTATCACCTTTTTTCTTATACATATAAAATGAGCAAGGAGCAAATGCACCCATATTTGGATGTGTTTTTGAAACAGTATAAGCAACTGCTATTTTACAGATAGAGTAAACATCAAAGAAATCATAAGCATCATAACCTTTTTCTTTAAAATCTTCTCCCAAAGTATTAAAACCTGCAACAACAAAACCTTGTGTCTCTAATTCACCTTCAATTTCTGCCTGAAGATCTTCTTTTTCATCATCCAAATTTTTTGGTTTAACATCCATTTCCATTTCAAACTTTGCTACAAGTGGTGCATCAGGTTTTTTTATGCTGTAATTTAGTTTTTCAAATTTACCATTTGGCATAGCAGTTTTTAATGCTTCTTTTACCTCTTGACCTAATTTAATCAAATCTTTATCATCTTCTGGAATTTTCGTAATTTTAGATATACCATGTATTGTCATAGATGAAACAGATATTGTTTTATCACCTTTTTTAGTATATATTGACATACTAAGTGGTGTAAAAAGTGCCATTTGTGGATATTTTTTGATAAGAGCTAATGCAAGATCTGGTTTATGAACAACATATAAATTGAAAACATCATAACCTGTTTTTTTATATCTTTTTGTAAAAGGGCTATTCATGTTATTGTTTGCTGTTACATAAAAACCTTTTTTTTCAAACGCTTTTTGTATAGTTGCAGGTGTTATTTTCCCATCTTTATTATCTGATACAAAAACCTGTACATCTTGCACACTTTGTGTCGCTTGTGCATTTTTTTCAACCGCTTTTGTATCTTTTGCCATTAAACTTGTCATAAGCAATGATACCGTGATCAAACCTTTTATAAAATTTCTCATTTTACATCCTTTTTTTTAATATTTTATTTCACTATTATCATCATTTAGAAGATAAATATTATCACTTATTTTAATCGTTCCACTTTGCACTACCCGAGCAAATATCCCTCTGTCATCTTTTAAAAGTTTTGGTAATTTTGAATCAACTTTTGTAAGGCTTTTGCATAAAGTACAATTTTGGCT
>JALSQA010000447.1 GCA_026985685.1 Campylobacterales bacterium
TTAAGTGTTTTATCATAAAGTTTGTATGAGTTTTGTAATCCTTCTTTATTTTCTGCTTTATCAATATTTAGAGAAACTAACAATGCCTGTTTACATATCTTTTGAGTTAGCATACGCTGCTTTCCTGCTAAATTGATTATATGATTTTCAATATTCTTTTTTTGCATAAATTGATTAACCAGTGCAGAAAGCTGTAATGCCCTCTTCTCTCTGGCTATAGATTTTTCAAACTTTTTAACTGCTTTATTCATTTCAACAAGTAATGTATCAAGTTGATTGATTGTTTGGTGTAATACTTTTTTATCTTTCAATGCACGTTTAAACGTAGGATGTATTTCTTTCCAAAGCTTTTCACCTTTATGGAGTTGTTTTTGTATAGCAGGTAATTTTGTACCCTCCAATCCAAGCTTTTGATCACCTTTTTGTAACCCATGTAATATTTTTTCAAATAAATTAGCTGTCTTTTTCAAATCTTGTTTATTCTTTTTGGAATCTATTTTTTGAGAAATCAATAATAAATCTTTTGCCATTTTTTGAGTAAGCATACGCTCTTTCCCACTAAGGTTAATAGCTTGTGCACGCTTTGATGTTTTTTGCTTACTTTGTGATACATACAATGTAACTGCTTTATTCATCTCTTTTAAAAGTATAAGATTTTGTTTTTCTATATCTTGATACACTTTATCTGTAGCATTAGCAGCAATAACTTTTTGAATATTGCTATCAAACTCTTTCCAAAGCTTCAAAACTCTTTGAAGTTGTTTTTGTACTTTTTCATCTTTACAAGCTTTTAATTTAAGAGATTTATCACTTTGAATCAAACCTTTGAGCGTTTTGTCAAAAAGATCTCTTGTCTTTTTTAGTTTTTCAAGATTTTGTTTTTTTTCAATTCCAGATTTAACAAGAAGTGCTTCTTTTGTCATCTTCTGTGTCAACATACGCTGCTTTCCAGCAAGATTAATACTAATAGCCAACTCTTTGGTCGTAAGTGCAGACATAGCAAGTGGCAATAAACAAATGGTAATTAAAAATATAAGTTTTTGTTTCATAATTATCCCCTTAACCTTTTGGCTTAAGTGTTGTTAATCCGAGGATTTGCCAAAATTGCATACCACCACGATAGTAAAGAATCTTATCTTTTGGAAAACCTAAATGTATAAGGTATTTCATTTCTGTAACACCCTGCTGACACCATGGACCATTATCAAAAATCAACAATGTTTGAGCATCATCAAAATTCCATTTTTTTCCATCTTTTTCAACCCCAAAAAGAGAAAAAATTTGATCTATATAAGGATTACCTTCTCCTCCTAAAATAGAAAAAGGAACATTTAGTGCACCAGGTATAGTACCACTTTGATACCATTTTGGCATTCTTGCATCTATAAGCAACCCTTCATTTTCACTTACTTGATCTTTAAGAAAATTAATCACATCAAGTTCGCTAACTGTTTGTACCCCTTTTATAGGCTCATAAGGCTGTATCATAAATGGTGGTGTTGGTCTAGATGTTTTTGTATAACTATTTTTCAATTTATGTTTCATATCCTGTATTCGTTGTATACGTATATTTTCTCCATTTACATCGACATCAACATATGGTAATCCATCAATAATATTGACATCAGTTGCTAGTAGTGTAGATATAGTACACACCAATAAAGTAAAACTTTTATATATTGATGATTTTTTTGCTTTTTGCATCCGCTTTCCTTTCATTCCTCTTCTTGGATTTTATATAGAGCAATAATCGACATATCAACATTTTTTTTTAGCTAAAATACTAATTTATATTCTAAAATGAAATTTTTATTCAATACTCTTTAATAAATCCTTTTTTTGGTCGATTTTGTAGCATCAACACGAATTAATGAGAGGGAAGAAATGGCACTTTTTAAAAAAAGCAATGCAAAAAAAGATTATTTTAGTGCAGCAACTATTATCACAAAAGGAACTAATTGTCTAGGGGGTTTCATAGGTGATGACTCTATACATATCGATGGGCATATTGAAGGTGATGTCAAAGTAAACAATGTAGTTATCATAGGGAAAACTGGTAGCGTAACCGGCAATATAAAGGCACAACAAATTATATCTAGTGGAACATGCAAAGGTCATATATTATGCGATTCTTTAGAACTTATGGAATCATCAAAAACTACTGGAGAAATCAAATCAAATAAGATTTTAACAAAAGGTGAAATCAAAGGTACTATTACGTGTAGTGGATTATTTCTTAGTGCAAATGCTCTTGTGGATGCAAATGTACAAGCAAAAAATGTTGTTGCTGGTGGAACTATGATAGGTGTAGTAATTTGTAAACAATTAAAAATACCACCAACAGGTTGCATCAAAGGCAAAATGTTTGCAGATAGGATCTTAAATCAAGGTGGTCATGTAGAAGGATTTATCGGTAAATATTCAGAACTTGTCCAAAATAATCCACAATTAGCTCAATATGCAAATATTTTTAATTCAAGAACAGAACATTTACTCTTGGAAAATAAAGATTATCATGTTAATGTTCAAGAAGAGATAAAAAGACACACAAGCTCTTCTACCAATACCAATGAAGATTTTATTGATGCCGATTTTAGCATCGATGAGAAAACTGATCTTTATGCCATAGCTTAATATTTTCTACTCTTTTTCACACACTATTATGATATATTTTTTATACCTAATAGTGTGTTTAGTCTTCTTGCAACAATCCTTTATTGCCGTACAAATAACTATTTTTCACACAATGATCTCATTTTATTATCATAATAACTAAAACATTTTTTCAATCTTCCGATATGTAATAATAGAACATAAATTAAAATAATATAAATAGGACGATATTTAAATATGAAAGAGATAAGAAAAAACTTTTTAAGCAATATTTCTGTTGCCAAAAAATCTTTTATACTATTGCTCGTCACTACTGTAGGATTACTTTTTGTAGGAATTTTAGAATATATCGGACTATATAGTATCAAGCATGGTTTACAAACATCATATACACATCATACACAGGCAATTGAACATATACAAGAACTTTCAAATGTTTACAATATAACAATACAAAAACATTTGAAAACATATCAAGATAACAAAACTGATACTAATCATACTTTACTAAATCTACAAGAAGATATATTACATACATCAAAATTATGGAACATAATTAAAAACAACCAACCAACCAATAGTAATACAATCAAAAAAGAGATCAAAGAGATTAACTCATTACTCACAAATACTTTAAAATATTTGGATAGTAATCGATCAACAACTATTCAAAATAAAGACATTAAAAACTATCAAAATTATTTATTAAGTTTTAATCAAAAAGCTGCATCTATTTTAACAAAACATCATAAGCAACTTCAAATTGAAGCAAAAGAGATTGATAAACACTATTATGCCACATTGGTAACTACAATTATTTTTATAATTATACTTCTAATAATCTCCATCATACTCGCTTACTCTATCTACAAAGATATTAAAAAACTTATCTTTAATCTCTCCGAAATCGTAGAAAAGAAGACTAAAGATTATCAAGAGTTAGCACTACAACTAGAATACAAAGTAAATAAAGAGGTAATTAAAAATAGAGAAAAAGATCAAATCATGTACCAACACGCAAGACTTGCGGCAATGGGAGAAATGATCGGTAATATAGCACACCAATGGAGACAACCATTAAATGCCTTAACAGTTTTAATACAAAGTTTTGGCATCAAAAGTATGAGTGGGAACCTAAATCAAGAGTTTATCGATAAGCAAGTTGATGAAGGACTTAGGCTTGCAAATCAAATGTCAAATACAATTGAAGATTTTAAAAACTTTTTTAGTCCTCATAAAGATCGTGAATATTTTGGTATTGTTGAAACACTCAGAGAAACGTTAGAGCTTGTAGAATTTTTCTGTAAAGATGAACATATTGATATTAAACTTATTGCAAAAGATGAAATACGTGTTTATGGTTATTCAAATGAGTTTTCACAAGTGATTTTGAATCTCTTAAACAATGCACGGGATAATTTTAAACAAAAAGATATTCAAAAAAATAGAAAAATCGTTATCAAAGTTGAGAAAAAGCATAAACCAGAACCTTTTGTCATGATATCTTTTATTGATAATGGCGGAGGAATAGATACTCACATTATTGATAGGATATTTGAACCTTACTTCACCACTAAGCACAAATCTACAGGTACAGGAATTGGTCTTTATATGTCTAAACAAATCATAGAAAAGCAGATGCATGGTCTTGTTACTATGAAAAATATTACTAGTAAATTAGGTACAAAAACCACCTATCAGTGTGCCCAATTTATTATTGCTATACCTATTAAGTAAACTATTTATATTTTTATTATCCTTTTAATTTTATCTTTTCTAATAATATTTTGCTTTTGTTTGATATTATAATACTTTACTTAAAATATTTTTCTAAAATAAAGAAAAATTTGAACGCTTAAAGGTATCAAAGTATCATACAATTTGAAACATATTGTTAAATATTTTATACAATTTACTAAAAAACTTCTCTTTTTTTTCAAATTTTATTAAAAAATAATAAAGTATTTGCTATAGTTCCTAGATATTAATTAATTAAAGATATACCAAAAGGAGTTGATAGTGGATTTGAATAGCCTAAAAAATTTGGAATTACTCTATGTAGAGGATGATATAGACGTAATGAACCAAACGAAGTTGATACTAGACGACTTTGTAAAAACAGTCCATACCGCAACAAATGGAGAGGAAGGGCTAGAAATTGCTCTGAATAATAATATAGACATCATCGTAGCAGATATCAATATGCCTGTAATGAATGGTATCGATATGATTAAGAAGTTAAAAAAAGAGCATGACAAAGATATTCCATGTGTTATCACTACTGCACACACAGATACAGAATACCTTATCGATGCTATTAATCTAAAAGTTGATGGATATATCATCAAGCCTATAAATATTAAAGACCTTATTAACTCTATTTATACGGTAATGTTACCAATCATTCAAAAGAAAGAGATTGAAGGATGTGCACATGTAGTAGATTCACTATCTGCACTTGTTGGAGGTAAAAAGATCGAGATATTAAAATTCATCATCGATAATCTTGATGAAGAGAAAATCTTTTATGGTTCATATCAAGATATAATGGAAGCTCTTGATGTAAGTAAACCTACTGTTGTAAATATGTTCAAACAACTAATAGGTGCAGGAATACTTGAAAAAATTAAAAATAAAGTTTATAAGTTTAAAAGACAAGATCTTATCAGTTAAACCTGATAAGATCAATCCACTTATAAAGTATAATCTAAACAAACTCTTATCAAATTCTTACTAGAGTATATTTTTATATCTACATTTAAAGGAACTACGACATGAAAAGAGTTATATTTTTACTAACTTTTGCGATACTTACATCACTGTTTGCTAAAAACCCAATAGCTAGCATGAAAACAAACCAGGGAACAATTACACTAGAACTTTATCCTGATATTGCTCCAAAAGCAGTTGAAAACTTCACAAAGCTTTCTAAAAAAGGATACTATAATGGTGTAATCTTCCATAGAGTTATCAAAGATTTCATGATACAAGGTGGTGATCCTACAGGTACAGGACGAGGTGGAGAATCTATATGGCATAAAGAGTTTGATAACGAATATAAGCCAAATGTAGTATTTGACAAACCAGGCTTACTTGCTATGGCAAACAGAGGTCCAAATACAAATGGCAGTCAATTTTTTATAACAGTACGACCTACACCTTGGCTAAATGGCGGTTATACAATCTTTGGAAAAGTTATCAAAGGTTTCGATGTTGTGAAAAAAATTGAAAACACTCCTACACTAAGAGGAGATCGACCTG
This sequence comes from Campylobacterales bacterium, assembly GCA_026985685.1. Classification (GTDB taxonomy): domain Bacteria; phylum Campylobacterota; class Campylobacteria; order Campylobacterales; family QNZT01; genus QNZT01. The sequence continues at coordinate 5,875 of JALSQA010000447.1, forward strand.
TTGAGAAACAAGTCATTGAATCTATCACTATCAAATAAGGAAAATTTGTGAAAACTATCTTTCGTGAATATGATATCAGAGGTATATTTGAAAAAGAGCTAAACGAACAAAGTGTTAAGCTTATAGGATATTTTTTAGGACAAAAAGTCAAAGAAAAAGGCGATTATGTTGCTATTGGATTTGATGCACGAACACACTCACCCATACTTCATGACTGGCTTACTAGTGGCTTTAACAAAGCAGGAGTCAAAGTTTTAAGCATGGGACTTGTAGCAACACCGATTAACTATTTTTCAAATTATCAAGAATTTGATTCCATTACACCCTCTGCTTCTGTAATGATCACCGGCTCACACAATCCACCAGAATACAATGGATTTAAAATCACTATTGACAGATATCCATTTTTCGGTGAAGATATCTATGCTTTGGGCAAAGAGATTATCGCAAATCAAAATTTAACAATAGAAGATAATACAACATCAACATTTATCCCTGCAAAAGATCGCTATATAAAGTATATGAGTGATGAATTTTCTCATTTAAAAGGTTTAAAAGAAAAAATCATATTAGATTGTGGCAATGGTGTAGCTGGTGTTGCTATTACTGAAATATTTAACAATTTAGGACTTAATTATGAAGGTATGTACTGTGAGCCTGATGGAACTTTTCCAAACCACCATCCTGATCCATCTGTTGAAGAAAACTTAAAAGATATCAAAGAAAAACTAAAAGAAAATTTTGATATTGGTTTTGCTTATGATGGTGATGCAGATAGAATCGCTGTCTTGACTAAAAAATACAATATTAAAGGCGATGAACTAGCCCTGCTCTTTGCAAAAAAGATGAAAAATCCAACCATTATAGGTGAAGTCAAATGTTCACAGGTCATGTACGATGAAATAAACAAAATAGGTAAAGCTATCATGTACAAAACTGGACACTCAAACCTAAAAGTTAAAATCAAAGAAACCAATGCAGACCTTGCAGCAGAAGTAAGTGGACATATCTTTTTTAACGATAGATACTTTGGATTTGATGATG
>JALSQA010000448.1 GCA_026985685.1 Campylobacterales bacterium
GCTACTTATAGATTGGGAGTGGAGAAGTTTTCTAAAGCTTTCCTGATACCATTTGCTTTTGGAAAAAGAGTGTTCGATGAGTGTAAGAAACTTGACTTTTCCTATAAGAGACAATCCAGCAAGAATCATCAATACACCTGCTATGATCCAAAGTGTTCCATTTGCGATATTGTTGAAAGTAGCTACACCTCCTATATATCCAAATATAACCCCCAAAAGAGTGTATGTAAGTATACGCCCTGCTGAATAACTCAAATGAGCGATGGCTTGTTTGAATTTTGTCCATTTATCGTCAACTTTGGTGCTAGTATAGGCAAGAACTATTCCTCCGCACATACCAACACAGTGACCAAAAGAACCTAAAAAAGCGATTGTCATGATACTTATAAGATTTATGGAATCCATCTAATATCCTAATAATTTTTTACGTATTCTTGGATTTGTGAGGTTTTCACCACGAAGCATTTTTAGCCGCATTTGTTCATAATTTATATATCCTTTTTTATAAATCTCGCGTGCTCCAAATCCATAGTGCATAGGAGTTTTATCTGTTTGGTTATACCAGGCTTTTTTTGCAGCTATCCATTTTTTTGTATCTACTGTTTTTACCCACATGACAGCTTTGTCGTTAAAAGTTTTATCTTTTAACCACAATATCATGCACCCTGGGTCATCAAAAAACCATGTATTTCCATTTGGGGCGATAACTTCACAGGCATGGGTAGTATCTGTGATTATCATTTTGCATTGGGTGTCATTTACATGACCAGTTTTGATGGGAAGAGGTTGTTTTTGGAAATTTCCTTTTTGAATGGTAATCATGTTTTGTTTTTTAGATAATGATACAAACAAGATAACAACAACACAAATAAGCAAAATAACTGTTAAAACAGGTAAAAGTTTTTTCATAGCCAAACTCCATTTTTGATATAGTACACAAATACATAACTACTGCATAGTATGACAAAAATTGTGTTAAAGATTATCGTATAACGATACAGTGTTGGTTCTTCATGATGGATAAGTAATTTTAGTAAAAAATTTGAAATACCAAAAAAAACACCTATAAATAAAGAAGACCATACAAAATATCCTACATAATAATACTCTTTTTGCAACATACAAAAAGGACATTTGTGTGTTGGTAATTGATAGATATAAGTACCAAAAAAGTGAACAACACTTTGATACCCTATATAGAAAAAAAGCAATGATACGACAAATAACAAAAGACTATTTTTTTGAATAGAGAGTAAAATAGTTAAAGAATATAAAACATAAAATATGACAAGTAACATCGTAACAGTTAGATTGAAAGCGATAGTATTTGAACCAGAGATTCCAAAAATCACAGAACAACACTGTACAACATCTTTTGTAGAAATATTTGAGAAATAAGCAATATCAAGTCCATATTCGATACTCAATAATGTAAAGATAAACAGATAAAACCAAAATTTTATTTTAAAATATGGATAATTTATAGCTTTTTGGTCTAAATGGTTGATAATAAGCCATATACCGACACAAAAAAGAATGATTATTTTTAATGCCAGAAGAGGATTTCCATAGATATTGGCAGAGATGACACCAGCACCACACATAGCACCAGGGATAAGAAGTGCTAATTTATCAATAGTATATGCAAAATATGGCAAGAGTATGATTTTTAAAATCAATGTAAAAAAGATAATCGTTACGATTAAAAATGCTTTTTTTTCAAGATTATACTGTGCTGTTGTATGTGCTGAAAAATCCCACTTTCTTAATATACTAAATGCTCCTAAAAATGCGATAAATGATAAAAGATATAAAATACTTTCACTAAAAAGAAAAATCAATACTTGATTTGATAAAAATATATCCATAGTTAGAGAATCTTCCCATCATTTATATGGATAATACGATCAACTTCATGTAAGTTTTCAAATATACTATCGTGTGTTGCTATAAGGATTGTAAAACCTTTTTGTTTTAATGTTTTGATAACTTCGATAAATTTTAGTGCATTTTCTTTGTCTAAGTTTGCTGTTGGTTCATCACAAAGGATGATTTGAGGATCATTTACAAGTGCTCTTGCTATGGCACAACGTTGTTTTTCACCACCTGAAAGATTTTTTGCTATTGTTGTTGCTTTATGTGTGATATTTGCTAATTTTAAAGCTTTGGTGACTTTTTTGTCAATCTCTTTTTGTTTCAATCCTGTTGGTATTAGAGGTATAGCTACATTTTCTTCTACACTTAGTGTATCAAATAGATTAAAAGATTGAAAAATAAAACCAATATCATGATTTCTATATGCACTAGCATGAAGATCAGGAAGTTTTGCTATTTGTTTATGGTTTACGATTATTTCACCACTAGTTGGTTTAAGAAGAGAAGCTATGATAGCAAGTAGGGTTGATTTTCCACTTCCACTTACACCCGAAAGTAATACAAACTCATTTTTGGCTACATTAAAAGTGATATCTTTAAGTGCATGAAACTGGTTTTGATTATTGGTATGAAATATTTTATTTAGATTTTTAATTTGTATCATTTTAGAGCCTCATTTGCATCTGTGATGGAGATTTTCCAAACTGGTATAAGAACCGAAGCAATAAAAGGAATAATAAAAAATAAAAACATAGAGCTTAACATTCCAAAGTCAATGACAGGTGTAAATGTTGTACTGTTTTGAAGATTACCAAATCCGATAAAAATATCTCTAAATAATGGTGCATTTGCATAAAAAACAAATAAATATGCTAAAACAATACCCAATAAAAAAGCAAGTATCGCGATACTTAAAGTCTCTAAAATTTTTAGTTTTATAACATCTTTGATACTCCATCCAATCGCTCTTAAGATAGCAATCTCTTTTTTGTCGCTATTGTTAATCATGGAATAGCGTTGAAATAAAATCAGCATAAAAGTAATCAATGTAATTGTAAATAACAGTAAAAATATACCGCCTTTATAATTAAATAGATTTTCATATTCTTTTTCAAGCATATCTTTAGTGATGATTCTAGTATCGTAATTTATCAAAAGAAGTTTCTGTTTTATATTTGTACGTTCGCTTGGATTGGGGATATTTAGGATGATGTCAGTTGCTTTATCCTCTTGGATTCCTAAAATCTCTCTTGCTAAGTTTATATCTACCAAAACAATATCATTTGCAATTAGGTTTGTATCTTTTTGTAATGTGTCAAAGATATAAACTTTTTTCTCTTTACCTGTAGGTGTAAGAAAATTAAAATAAGAGTCATAATAGTGATTTTTTAGATAGTTTTTGACACCATTTCCTATTATCATCTGATTTTTGGATAAAAATGTTTTGATGTCTATATTTTTAGTTAATTTGTTGATCCAGGTTACTAACTGCTCATCAAAAAAATCTACTCCGACAATTGTAAAATAGTGCTTTCTATCTGGTAAATAGTATCTGCCAAATACTCTTGGTGCTACATAGCTTACACCTTTGATATCACTAAATTTATCAACTAAAGAGATAGGTATATCTACACTTCTTCCTCCACGTATTTTTTGGATTGTAAAATCTGGTTGTTCTTTTAAAGATATTAGTGCATCGTGTTTGATAGAAGATGATAAAAACATAAAAGATGCCAATAATCCTACAAGTAATGTAGATACAATAAAAACAGCGATATGTTTACTATGATGTTTATAAAGTAATAAAAAAAGAAAATTGAAAAAACTATTTTGCATATACAAATCCTAAATAATCTATTGGTTGCATTTTAGGATATATGTATACATGATAATCTTTATATGCACGAATACGATTTTCTAAAAAGTTAGCACTTAATGCAGGAGGGGGTAGGGTAGTTATAGCACTGATTGTCTGTATGTTGTTTAATTTATTTTGATCTTTTTTGTAGCTACTATCAATAATAATAGCAATAAATAGTAATGTCAAAATACCAAACAGACTGAGAAATAGTATTGTCGGTTTCGTTGCCTTCTCCTAGTAGAGATAATCTTCTAAAATTTCATCAAATTTTATAATCTTTTTGCCTTTATGCTCCTGAAAAAAAGTTTTTGCATCTTCTTCTTTTGAAAAAGGAATCAATTCTTCACCCATAGGTCCATAAACATTTGAACCAATAACAAAAAAAGCTTCTTTGGCACTTATAGGTGTTAGTGTATAAAAGTCATGAACAAAAATATCACTAAATTTCTCTTTTGGGTGATTAAAATAATATTTCATCATGTCTTTAACACCATCAAAATAGAGTGTTTTGTTTTTGGAAGTTTTTAAAGTAGCAACCCATTTAGGAAATTTTGCTACAAACATTCCACATATTGGACATTTTGCATCTTTTGGTACAGTGATTTTTTGAGGAGCTTTAGTTTTTGTTTGTTTGTTACTAAGAAATGTAGCAACTGCAAGGAGTTGTTTTTTCGTTAGGTTAGAACAAAGATTTTGCGTAATTATTTTTTTTTGTGCATCTTCAATCGTTGTAAAGTTTATAGCGTGTAATTTTTCTTTATCACACATAACAGAAGCAATTTTAGCACCTTTTTTCTCTAATAACATTGTAGATGATGCGTTTAGTGAAAAAGCACATAAGTAAATAAATATAAAAATCTTTAGCAAAAATATATCTCCTTTTTATATAAAAGATACTTTATAAATACAAAGGAGGTTTGTAGTAGGTATGTACTTTGTTATAAAAGTATCTTTGGTTTAATTATAAAGATAAAGTGTTAATTTTGTGTTAAATTTCTACCACGCTTTTGAAATACATATTTATCACCTTTAACACCTGTAAAAGGTGGTACATGAGTTTGTTCAAACATATCATATCCTGTTTTGAGGTTAAGCCAAAACGGATACCAGTAATTATCTTTATATTTTAACAGCTTTTCATCTTCCATTTTGAAAGGGTAGATAGCTACATAAAAGAATGGTTTTGTTTTTAAAGAAGCACTAGCCATTTTATATATCTCTTCTATTTGCTCATCACCCATAGCAAAGCATCCACTTGAAGAACATTTGCCATGAATCATGATTAAATTTCCTGTTCTATGGAAGTTTCTGTCGTATCTATTTGGGTATTGTATATTTATAGCTAGATGATAGTGACTGTTTGGATTTAGACTTTTTTTTGTGATAGCATAAACACCCTCTGGACTCTGCTTATCACCTGATTTTTGTTTTGGACCTAGTTTTCCTGAAAATGTACATATAGGATAGCTCTTTACTAATATATACTTTTTCTCTTTTTTAGCCCACAGTTCTAAAATCTTTTCATGTTTAAAAATACGCAGGTAAATAGGTGCACCTATATGGATTTCTTTTGCTGCAAGAGCTTCTTTTAATCTTAGTTTATTTGGCTTAAAGCACACTCTTGGGGGCAAAAGTTTTTTAATTGTTATATTCTCTTTTTGAATAGGTTGTTTTGTACTGCATCCTGAAAAAGAGACAAATATAATAGAAAAGATAAAAATAATAGATAATAAGTAATGATACATTTAAATATTATATCATTTTTTTGTATAATCAAAGAAATTATTTTAGAAAGGAAAAATATATGGGACTTATGGATATTTTGATGCAAGCTGGAGGAGGTTCACTTTTAAACCAAGTAGCAAAACAAGCAGGTGTCAATCCTGAACAAGCTGAGGATTTGATAAAATCTGTTGGAAGTGCTATGTTTGGACAAGTAAAAGGTCGTGTAGAGAGTCCAAAAGTTGATTCATCTGGATTGGAAGATTTGTTAAAAGATAGTAAATACGCCAACATGATTGAAAAACCAGAAGAGCATATACAAAATCCTAAAATGCAAGAGTATGGTAATGATATACTTAGTTATATCACAGGTTCTAAAGAGGGAAGTAGAGAAGTTGCTTCACAAGTTTCTAAAAAAACAGGTTTTGATGTTTCAATTATCAAATCATTGCTTCCAATGCTCGCTCCTTTAGTGATAGGATCTTTGAGTAAAGGTTTGGCAAGTGATGATGTTCCTGTCAATATGCAACCTAGTAATCCTAGCTCAGGTGGATTGATGGGTATGTTAGATTTTGATCATGATGGAAGTGTAGTAGATGATATCGCTGGTATGGCGATGAAATATATTTTCTAAATTTTTAACAAGGGTGAAGCAAAAGTATTAAAATAATGCTTCATCCATAATAAATTTCAACCCAATGCTATTAAGTTAAGAAGTTTTTTATGAAGTTTTGCTTTAGCTAGACCTTAGTTAGATGGAACTAAAGTCACCATTTTCAAGTATAAAGTCCTTAACTTAATGGCATTGCTCCTCTTTTTTTATTTAATACTTATTTACTTCTATATGAAGGTTCATAAAAAATCATGTTATAATATTTTAGAATTAAATTAATATTATTAATATAGGATATTATTTGCAATATTTAATAAACTTTTTAGAATCAAAAGATATCACAAAAGCTAAAATATATAATCAGCTTAAATGCTCTAAAGAAGAAGCGGAAATTTTACGGCATATTACATCTCGTCATATAAAAGGTAATGAAGAAAATTCAGTATTTTTAATTTTAGATGAACTTTTTAAAGTTGATAATTATGAATATATTCAAAAGCTTCCTTTAGTGAAAAACCTTCTTGATTTAGGATGGATTGTGCAAAGTAGTTTTGCACAGATTAAAGTCGGTGATGTTTCAAATCTTGAACTTATCAACTCTTCTGTTGCACTTAGTAAAAGTTTTGAAAAGCTATTAGAAGAGGGTACATTAGAGGTTGAATTACCAAAATCGACACCGTATAATGATCATTTAGAGTATTTAAGAGATCAGTTTCAACGTGTAGAAGCTTATCAAAAAATAAGCACTATTCGACATAATTATGCTAATAAATCACTTAGTATAGATCGTTTGGAAAAACGTTTGCAGCAGTTAGAAAATAGAATCAAAGATAGAATATCTGTAACCAAACAGCAATTGGCTGCGGAGAAAATGTTTCAAGAATTTAATCTAAATGATAAAGAGCAAATTATATTTTTGGCTTTACTTAAAGAAGAGTATTCTGGTGAGTTAGAGAGTTTACGAGAGATGAATACTTTGATAAACCTTATCAGTGAAAATGATTATGATAAGATCAAAAATCGTTCTTTATTGGAAGAAAACTCAACACTTATTGATGAAGAGATTATTGATTATGATGAGATGTTGACCGCTTTTGGTGGGGTAACACGAAGTTTTTTTATAAATGAAGTTTATTTACATAAGATTATACATCCTCATAAAAAAGTACAAAAGAAAAAACGTATAAAAATAGATTCTTTAGTCAAAGAACAAGATATTTTTGAATTGATTGCACCTAAAACTGATATCGGTGATGTAGTACTTAATCCAAAAACTAAAGAATTACTTGACAATATCTTAAAACATATGGATAAAGAGGTGATAAAACGTCTTAAGAAATGGGGGATTCAAGATAAAAAAAGAGGCTTGGATGCAAGGTTGATATTTTATGGTCCTCCAGGAACAGGTAAAACTATGACTGCACTATCTCTTGCCAAATCTCTAAAAAGAAAAGTATTAAGTTTTGATTGTTCCAAAATTCTTTCTATGTATGTAGGAGAGAGTGAAAAAAATGTACGTAAAATTTTTGATACATATAAAGAATTGACACAAAAAACAAAAACAGATCCAATTTTACTACTAAATGAAGCAGATCAGTTTTTAAGTTCACGTACAACTGGTGCTGGTGGTGGAGCAGATAAAATGCACAATCAAATGCAAAATATTTTTTTAGAGCAGATTGAAAAATTTGATGGTATTTTAATCGCAACAACGAATCTTTTAGAAACAATTGATCCTGCTTTTTCCAGAAGATTTAATTATAAAATAGAGTTTGATAAACCTAATCTCCAGCAGCGTAAAATTTTATGGGCAAAAATGTTACCAAATAACGCAGATTATGAAGAAAACTTTGACTTAGAGCGTTTAGCTAAGTATGAACTTAGTGGTGGTCAGATAGAAGTGATTATCAAAAACTGTGCATTATCGGTGGCTGTTAAAGATGAACCTCTATTTACTTTAGCTGAGTTTGAAAAGGCTATAAAACGCGAACTTGGCAGTGCTTTTGGCGAAGCAAAAACAATGGGATTTGTTTCATAAGTACACACTATAAATATGATATTTTATTTCTTCTATCTTTTCTTTAACTATTGAAAAGGAAAGCAGGAGATTTACTTAAAAATATGTAGCAATTTGTTACAAAACAGTTCACTTATTTGCTCAAAATTACTATCGTGCTTTCATTTTAAAGTTAATATTGTAAAATTTACAATTGCAAAATATTATTACATAATGTAATATTTACTAATCTTTAAGGATCGAATATGAGCCATATGGACACAATGCATCCGTACTTCGGTGCATTTATTTTCTTTGTACTGACTTTTGGTGCGTTTATCGCTACAACTGTTCTTGCTAGATTGGCTAGTAGAAAGCTAGCTCGTCTCGACAATGAGAAGTTAAAACTGACTATCTACGAATGTGGACCGGAAGTGACTAAACAACCAAATAAGATATCTGCACAGTTTTATCTTTTTGCCCTTTTATTTATTTTATTTGATGTGGAAATTGTTTTTATGTTTCCATGGGCGATTGATTTTAAGGTACTTGGCTTATTTGGATTTGCTGAGATGATTATATTTATTGTCCTATTGGCAATTGGTTTTATATATGCATGGAAAAAAGGAGCACTTGAATGGCACAACATAAAGTAAATTATCTTCAAGAAGGTGGTCTTCCTGTTGCTTTGACAACGGTAGATAAATTGGTACAGTGGGGTAGAAGTAACTCTCTATGGGCATTGACATACGGATTGGCGTGTTGTGCTATTGAGATGATGGCTTCTGGTGCAAGTCGTTATGACTTTGATAGATTTGGTACAATTTTTAGAGCAAGTCCTAGACAAGCTGATGTGATGGTAGTTGCTGGAACATTAACTAAAAAGCATGCTGAATTTATCAGAAGACTATACGATCAGATGGCTGAACCAAAATGGGTTATCAGTATGGGAAGTTGTGCAAACACTGGTGGTATGTTTAATACTTATGCAACAGTTCAAGGATGTGATAGAGTTATTCCTGTAGATATCTATCTGCCTGGTTGTGCACCAAGACCAGAGACACTGCAATATGCCGTGATGATGTTACAAAAAAAGATCAGACGTGAAAGTGCGTTTCAAAAACTTAAACCAAAAAGGTTGGTGTAATGAGAAGATATACTGACAAAACAAACGCTCAGGCAAAATCTTATCATACAGATAGATTTTATCAAGTACCACAGACTCCAAAAGCAGCAGTTGATAGTGATGAAATATTTGCAGCAGACTATAAAAGTTTAAGTGCAAAATTTGATATCAAAGATGCTTATATTGAGATTGGTCAACTAGTAGTTATTATAGATCCAAAAGATAATAAAGAAGTAATGACACATTTAAGAGATAAATGTGGATATACATTTTTAAGTGAGATGAGTGCAATGGACTATCTTGCTAAAGATGGTGAATATGAAATTTTTTATCAGTTACTTGCTATGAAAAAGAGAAAGAGAATGCGTGTAAAATGCAGACTCAAAGAAGAACACGCTATAGAATCATTATATGATGTTTATAAGAGTGCTGACTGGGCTGAGCGTGAAATGTTTGATATGTTGGGTGTGAAAGTAAACAATCACCCATACATGAAAAGAATTTTAATGCCAGAAGACTGGGAAGGTCATCCATTACTAAAAACATATCCTCTTGTAGGTGATGAAGCAGGACAATGGTATGAGATAGATAAAATTTTTGGTAAAGAGTATAGAGATGTTGTTGGTCCTGAAAATAGAGATACAAAACGCATTGATCCAAAAGATACTAAAAACTTTGCGAGAATCGGGCATGAAGTAGGATATGGTGAAAAACCAGTTAGCAAACCAGATCATGCTTATGATGAGTTCCAGGAAGAGGGTGGTGTTCCTTTAATCACAAGGTTTACCAAAGAAAATCAAAAAACATTGAAAGAAAGAAAGTAAAGCCATGCAGACACCAAATAGATTACAACCTTTTTATGAAAACTTGGTTTTTGAAAAAGAAGACAATCGAATGATCGTAAACTTCGGTCCTCAACATCCATCAGCTCATGGACAGTTACGTTTGATACTTGAACTTGACGGTGAACAAGTAGCTAAGGCTGTTCCAGATATTGGATATCTTCATAGAGGTATGGAGAAGATGGCTGAAAATATGATCTATAATGAATATTTACCTACAACAGATAGAATGGATTATATTGCAGCAACATCAAACAATTATGGTTTTGCACTTGCAGTTGAAAGATTACTCGGTATTGAAAAAGATGTACCAAGACGTGCTAAAGTAATACGTACTATGTTGCTTGAGTTAAACAGAATCATTTCTCATCTATTTTGGCTTGCAACACATGCTCTTGATGTAGGTGCAATGAGTGTTTTTCTCTATTGTTTTAGAGAAAGAGAATTTGCAATGGATTTAATGGAAGATTATTGTGGTGCCAGATTGACACACTCTGCTGTTAGAATTGGTGGAGTTCCTTTGGATTTACCAGATGGGTGGTTGTCAAATTTATCTGAATTTATACGTAATATGCCTGATAATATTGCTGATTATGAAGGTCTTTTAGATCAAAACCGTATTTGGAAAATGCGTCTTGAAGAGGTAGGTACTCTAACTCCAGAAGATGCACTAGACTGGGGGTGTTCAGGTCCTACACTCAGAGGTAGTGGTATAGCGTATGATATTCGTAAAGAAGAGCCATATGAAATATATGATGAGTTAGATTTTAAAGTACCAGTTGCAGATAGCAATGATAGTTATGGCAGATATAAATTATATATGGCAGAGATGCGTGAATCACTCAAAATTATAAAACAATGTATTGATTTATACAAGGATACAGAACCAGATTTGATGGCAGATGTTCCACAATACATTTCAGCTCCAAAAGAGCGTGTTATGACTGAAAACTATGCATTGATGCAACATTTTGTGTTGGTAACACAAGGTATGAGACCACCAGTTGGAGAAGTTTATGTTCCAACAGAATCACCAAAAGGTGAATTAGGATTTTTTATCCGTTCAGAAGGTGATCCTTATCCTTATAGACTCAAGGTAAGAGCACCTAGTTTTTGGCATACAAGTTTATTGCAGCATATGTTACCAGGACATTATTTAGCAGATGTCGTAACCATTATCGGTAACTTAAACATCGTATTTGGTGAGATCGATAGATAGGGAAGAGGGGAAACTTATGGAAAGATATGATTTAAGAAAATATAAAGAACAAAAGCTTTTTGATCGCATGGTTGAAGTTATGGATAAAGAAGCAAAACCAGGTGAAGTTATTATTTTTATGTATGAAGTGGGAGATTTTTCTCCTGTGACTAAGAGTATGGAAGTTATGAAAGAACAAGGTCATGAAATCTTAAATTCCATCAAGTTTAATGAAGTCGATTGGACATTGGTCGTAAAAAGGAAAGCATCTTGAGTAAAGTTCTCTTTTCAACTTGGCAAGGCGAATTTATAGACAATAGAAATATCGCCAATAAAGATGAATGGACACAATCATCTTTTAAAGTACCTGCCAATTATGAAGGAGATAAAAATTCTAAAATATTTATAGGTTGGAATGGTCTTGTAGTATTTGATACTGGCGTTGATGTAATCAAAGCTGGTACAGAATATGCCGCTCAATATCAGATATATTCAGAAGCTTGTGGACGATGTGCTCCTGGAAGATGGGGAGGTAGAATCCTCTATGATACATTTGATAAGATTGCAAGAGGTGAAGGAAAGATACAAGATGTTGAACATTTAAAAGAGATTTCTGAAACCATGATGAAAACTAGTAAATGTGAAATAGGGCGTACAGTTCCTAAACCTTTACTAGATATTTTAGAATATTTTTCTGATGATGTGAATGACCTTATCACAAATCAAAAAAAATCTCCAGATTATGACAATGAAGATATTAATTATATAGCTAAAATTACTGCACCTTGTATGGATGCCTGTCCAGATCATGTGGATATTCCTGCATATATTGAGGGTGTACGTGATTTACAGTTTGCAGAAAGTTTACAAGCTACAAAACAGACTATGCCATTGGCACATACTTGTGGACGTGTTTGTCCTCATCCTTGTGAAGATGAGTGTAGACGTGCAAATTTAGATGAACCTATTTCTATTATGGAGCTTAAAAGAGTAGGTGCGGATTTTGAAACAGATCATGGATTAAATTTTTTATATCCAACTGAACAAAAACCACTAAACGGTAAAAAAGTTGCTATTGTAGGTGCTGGACCTGCAGGATTAACTGGTGCATATTATTTAGGACTTGAAGGTATCGCATGTGATGTTTTTGATGAGTTACCTGTTCTTGGTGGTGAGGTAGCTGTTGGAGTTCCTGAGTATCGTATGCCATACGACAAATATTACAAAGATATTGAAGCGATTGGTGCATTAGAAGGTGTTAATTTTATCACAAATACCAAAGTAACGGCAGATATGCTTCGTAAGTTTGAAAATGAATATGATGCAATACTTTTAGCATCTGGTACAAGGATAAGTAAAAAAGTAAGAGCCAAAAATGAAAATCCAGATCATGAGGGTTATTGGCCAGCGATACAGTTCCTTGATCAAATTAACCTAAGCGTAAAATGGAATTTAGCAGAAGATGTGGATTTGAGTGGAAAAACTATCGTATGTGTTGGTGGAGGTTTTACTTCTATGGACGTTGTGCGATGTTCTATCAGAGCAGGTGCTAAAAAAGTAATCATGCTTTATCGTAGAGATGAAAAGACAATCATACGAAATACAAGTTATGAAGAGTATCACGAAGCAGTAGAAGAGGGTGTAGAATTTATCTTTCATTCAGCAATAGAGGAGATTTATGATGAAGACAACAAGATTACAAAACTCAAAGTTAATAGATTCGAACTTGTTCCAGATCCAAATGGAGGACGAGCACAACTTGTCAAAATTGAAGGTGAAGATTTTGAGCTGGAGTGCGATTATCTTATTCCTGCTGTATCTCAAGACGCTGATTTAGCTTATATACCGCAAGAGTGGGAACTTGAATTAACTAGCTGGAATACTTTAAAAACTGATGGTAAAACTTATCAAACAAGCAGAGATGGTATTTTTGCAGCTGGAGATTGTGAATATGGTCCTATGACGATTGTAAATGCCGTTGGACAGGCTAAACGTGCAGCTTCTGTAATAAGTCGATATGTTGAAGATGGGAAATTAACATTACTTGATGAAGAGATCATGGAAGATCACTTAAGAGCATTGCGTGTATATGACAAGAAAGAAGAAGTTAAAGGATGGGTAAAAGGTTTACCTAGGGAAGTGAGTGAGAAACTTGATGTTGAGAGTCGAAAATATTCCCAGGAAGAGGTAAATTTTGGTTTTACACATGAAGAAGCAATCAACGAAGCAAGTCGATGTATGCGTTGTTATTATATAGCAATGGTGGCGGTGTAATATGAGTAAAACAACACAAAAAATAAACTTAGAAATAGATGGTAAAAAAGTTGTTGCTTTTAAAGATGAAACGATTTTACAAGTAGCAAGAAGAAATGGTATATATATACCAACAATGTGTTATCTCTCAAAACTAAAACCTATAGCTTCATGTCGCTTGTGTGTTGTAGATATTGATGGTATGGATGATCCGATTTTAAGCTGTCAAGAGAGAGTTGTTGAAGGCTTAAAAGTACAAACACAATCAAAATCACTTCATGAACACAGGCAAAATATTATGAAACTATATGATGTAAATCATCCTTTACAATGTGGTGTTTGTCCAAAATCTGGTGAATGTGATTTACAGAATAAAACACTTGAATTTGATGTTTCTCAACAAAATTTTAATGCAAATGAACACGCAAGAGAGTTAGAAGACTGGGGTAATATATCTTATGATCCTTATCTGTGTATATTGTGTGAAAGATGTGTTCGTGTCTGTAATGAAATCATCGGTGATGATGCATTGCAGATAAAAACAGGTGGATATAATTCTACAATTGTTAATACAAAAATAGACAATCCAAATGTAGACTGGGGTGAGTGTGCTGCTGTTTGTCCTGTTGGTGCATTGTCTGATCGAGATTTTAAATACTTTACAAATTCATGGGAACTTACAAGAGTGCCTGCTGCTTGTGCACATTCTAGTTTGGGAAATTTTATCTACTATGAAGTCAAAAGAGATGAGATATACCGCGTTCGTAACGTATATGAATATGATACTATGAGTGGTGTATGTCGGTATGGTTATGATTTTCAAAATAAAGGATCAAATAATCAGCAAGATATGACAAACACCCTTGAAGCGTTTAAAAAAGCAGATACGATTAAATTTAACTCAATTATTACAAATGAAGAAGCTTTGATATTGCAAAAGTTAAAAGAACTTCATGGCTATAAACTTGTAAATAACGAAGCTTATAATTATCAACAGTTTTTAAAAGCTTTTTCACAAACGAGTGGAAATCAGCTTTATAGTGGTGATTCTAAAAAAGTTTTAAAAAGTGATTATATTGTTGTATTTGGTACTCGCATAGCTGATGATATACCAGGATTGAAATTTAAAATAAATCAAGCTTCTAAAAAACGACGTGCTCAAGTAATATATATGCATCCATTAGAAGATGACAGTATTAAAACTTTAGTAACAAAATTTATCAAATATGAAGCAGGTTCAGAAGAGAGTGTATTGGCATTGGTTGCTAAAGCATTCGTTGATAATAAAAATCTTCCAAAAGAGCTTATCTCTTTCTTTGAAAATTTAGATGATGGATATATTAGTGCAGAGAGTAATGTTGGTGAAGAAGAGATAAATGATATGCTAACAAAAACAAGACGTAAAGAGAAATTTACGTTTATTGTGGGTAGTGATCTTTATAATCATCCTCAAGCTGAAAATATAGCAAAGATACTTGGAATAGTAGAAAAATATACAAATTTTGAAGTTATTATTATCCCTCCTTCTGTTAATACTCTGGGGGTTTCATTGATCTGTGATTTA
Source organism: Campylobacterales bacterium (assembly GCA_026985685.1). Lineage (GTDB taxonomy): Bacteria > Campylobacterota > Campylobacteria > Campylobacterales > QNZT01 > QNZT01. The sequence goes on from JALSQA010000448.1 coordinate 15,051, forward strand.
GATGAAAAAGAGGGTTCATATACCATAGGTTATAATGAAAGTGGAGATTTTATATTGAGTGCATTGATGGATCAAGGTGATGTAAATATGCCTGCGATCAATCAGCAAGAAGGTAGTTTTACTACATTAAATAAAATGGTAGTGCCAACAAATGTAGCAGTTGGGTTTGATGGATTTTGTTTAAATGATATTGCAAATAATCTAGGCTTAAATAAAAGATATACGATAGAGTACACACCGTTGTTACCAAATGAAAAAGGATACAAAGCTCAAGAGTTTGATGATCTGCCTTGTTATTTTGATGCAAATGGAGAAGAACAGCGTGGCTATGTAATCGAAAACAAATCAACACAGATAAAAACTTTGCCAGAGGAACTTTCTGAAATTGCTAGTTTTGATGGTACGATTGTTTATACTTGTAATCCAAATAGTCAAAAAAATATATTTACAAATATATGTTCACATCTTCCAAAAGATAATGAGATATCAGGCTCAAAACAATTTTGTGCTGCTGCTAAAATAAAAGATGGAGATAGCATTAGTATTGAGGTTAAAGGTGTAAAAATAGAAAAAACATTTAAACTTGATCAATCGCTCAAAGGAACGATTGCATTATTGCCAGTTTTTGATCTTGGCTTTGAAGGTCAAAAATTAAATAGTGAGTATCGATTTAATAAAGTTAAAATAAAACAGGTGGGCAAATGAGTGATATAACAGTTAAAATCGACGGTATTGATTATAAAGCGAAAGAGGGTGAATTTCTTCTCAATATAGCAAGGCGTGAAGGTGTATTTATACCTGCACTTTGTTATCAAACAGGATGTTCACCAACACTTGCTTGTAGACTTTGTATTGTTGAAGCTGATGGGAAAAGAGTTTATGCTTGTAATGCGAAAGCAAAAGATGGCATGGATATCACAACCAATAGCGAAGAGATAGCGATAGAAAGAAAATCTATTATGCAAGTATATGATGTCAATCACCCATTGGAGTGTGGTGTATGTGACCAAAGTGGAGAATGTGAATTACAGGATTATACTCTGTTTATGAATGTAAATGAGCAACAATTTGCTACACCAGATACTTTCAGACCAATACGTGACTGGGGATTGATAAAGTATGATGCTTCTTTGTGTATTGTATGTGAAAAGTGTGTAACAGTTTGTAAAGACATGATTGGTGATAGTGTATTAAAAACTGTTCCAAGAGGCGGAGAAGCTCTTAATAAAGAGTTGAAATCCACAATGCCAAAAGATGCATATGCAATGTGGAATAAGCTTCAAAAGTCAATTATCGGTACAGTCAAAGAGGATAATTCATTGGATTGTCAAGATTGTGGTGAGTGTATAGCGGTATGTCCTGTAGGTGCATTGGTTAGCTCAGACTTCCAGTATACTGCAAATGCCTGGGAATTGAAAAAAGTACCTGCATCAAATCCTCATAGTAGTGATTGTTCACTTATCTATTATAATGTAAAACATGGTGATTCTAAAAATTATGAAGAGAAGATTTTTAGAGTAACAAATGATGCTCATTATACACCACTTCATGGTGGGGCTAGATTTGGATTTGATTTTGAAAACAAAGTAGTCAGTAAGGATAAAGCACTATTTGAAAAAGCTGTTTCATTTTTGACAAATGAAGCTGATACGATCTCTTTTTCAAGTTTTATCACAAATGAAGAAGCAAAAATATTACAAACACTAAAAGAAAAATTTGATCTTAAGTTAGTGAATGATGATGCTTATGCTTATCAACAATTTTTAAATAACTATGCTAAAACAAGTGGTAAAAATATTTATAGTGGTGATATAAAATCAATTCAAGCTGCAAATTTTCTTATCTGTGTAGGAACTCAAGTTCGTTATGATGCACCAAATGTTGGTTTTGCCCTAAATAATGCACTTACTATGAATAAAGGAGCTGGTTTATATTTTCATCCTGTAGAAGATAGCGTTGTTGAAGGTTTTGCAAGAAATATTATGACAATTTCTCATAACCCAAGCTCATATGAGCATATTTTGGCATTTGTTTTATCTTATTTTAGTAAGTTAGATGGAGTTAGTCAAAGCGAATTACCAAAAGAAATTGTTGATGTAGTTGATGCTTATGATAAAGATGTGATTAATCTTCCAGAAGATTTTGATACAAAAATGACAAAAATGTTAGCTAAAAAAGATACATTTTCTTTAGTTGTAGGTGAAGATTTATATCATGATAAGCAAGCTGAAAACATTGCTAAACTTGTAGGATTGATTGATAGATATACCAATATTAGTGTTGTTATTATCCCTTCAAAAACAAATACTTTGGGTGTCTCTTTGATTTGTGACCTGGATGAAAAAGCAGGTGAAAAAGTTCTAGGATACAATGCAAAAGGGGATTTTGTATTAAGTTCACTGGGTGATGGAGATTTGGACATGCCTGCACTCAATCAACAAGAGGGAACATTTACAAGTATCAACAAACGTGTTGTTCCAACAAATGCTGCTTTAGCATATAGTGGGTATGTGTTAAACGATATTGCAAAAGCTTGTGGAATAAATAGTAATTTTACAATTGACTATACTGCTAAATTGCCTAGAGAAAAAGGTTTCCAAATAGCACAATTTGATCAATTGCCAAACTTCATAGACAATGGTGGCAATGAAATGCGTGGATATTTACTCAATGAAAAAGAGACTAACGCAGAAGATAAGTTAGAAAAATTGTCAAAAGTTGAATTATTAGATGGTGACATAGTATATCTGAGTAATCCAATTAATCAATTTAGTGCATTTACAAACAAAGCACATCAACTAAAAACAAATGGTGCATTATATGTCAGTGAGACATATGCGACTGATAAAGGTTTAGTTGCAGGAGATAAAGTTTCAATTAGCAATGATGGAGGAAGTGTTGATACAATTGTAGAAATTGATAGTCAATTAAAAGGAAATATTCCTTATCTACCAACATTTGATACAAAATTGAATACTCAAGAGTTATTTGATGGCAGTAGATTTACAACAGTAACAATAAGGAAGGTGTAAAGATGGAGAGTGCATATATTATAGAAACAATTATCAAAGTAGTTGTTATCTTAACAATCTTTTCTGCTTTGGCAGGTATAACGACATATTTTGAAAGAAAAGTGCTTGCATTTATGCAAAGAAGATTAGGACCTATGCATGTAGGACCTTATGGTATATTACAAGTTGCTGCTGATGGTATTAAATTATTTACCAAAGAGGATATCGTTCCACAAAATGCGGTAAAACCGATTTTTAAAATCGCACCTGTATTTGCTGCTGCTACAGCTTTTATAGCAATGGCAGGTGTTCCATTTTTACCAGAGTTTACACTGCCATTTACAGACTATGTTGTGCATCCAATTGTTGCTGACATCAATGTGGGTATTTTATTTGTTGTCGGTGTCATGGCTGTTGGTATGTATGCTCCGCTTCTTGGTGGTATGGCATCTCACAATAAATGGTCACTTTTAGGTGCAGCTAGAACTGTTATTCAAATGTTATCATTTGAAGTTGTTACAGGTTTGTCTTTGATCGCTCCATTGATGATGGTTGGTTCACTATCATTGATAGATATCAATAATTATCAACAAGATCATGGTTGGATAGTCTGGATGCAACCAGTTGCTTTTATACTTTATTTGATTTCTGGATATGCAGAAACAAATAGAACACCTTTTGATTTACTCGAACATGAAGCAGAAGTTGTTACTGGGTATGCTACAGAATACAGTGGTATGCGTTGGGGTCTTTTTGCGATTGGTGAGTATGCAAATATGTTTACTGTTGCTTTTATAGCAAGCTTAGTATTTTTAGGTGGTTTTAATCCGATAGGAATTATTCCTGGTGGACTTGCTATTATAATGAAAGTTTCTGTATTGATCTTTTTGTTTTTGTGGGTTCGTGCGGCATGGCCTCATATTCGACCAGATCAGCTCATGTGGTTGTGTTGGAAAGTGCTCATGCCATTAGCTGTTGTAAATATACTAATCACTGGCATCGTGCTATTATAGGAGAGGGAAATGATAGATTTTAACAATTATAACAATAGAAATATTTCAGATGATTATTTTTACTTAGAAGTAGAAGAACCTCCTGTAAGATGGCAAGATAAATTTAAACGTGTTGTCAAAAGAACTTTAAGCGGGGAGCTTTTTGTTGGTTTGTGGATTGTATTTCGTGAAATGATTAAATTTGATATTCATACAATCAAATATCCACTTGAAAAATTACCTATAAGTCCTAGATACAGAGCTTTACATCAAATCAAAAGATTGGTTGAGAGTGGTAATCAAGCTTGTATTGGCTGTGGTTTATGTGAAAAAATCTGTATCTCTAATTGTATTCAAATTGATACAAAGTATGGAAGTAAAGGGCGAAAAGTTGTAAAAGGATACTCTATCAATCTTGGTCGCTGTATTTACTGTGGATATTGTGCTGAAGTATGTCCAGAACTAGCGATTACACATGGTCAGGATTATGAACACGTAAGTGAGCAAAGAGCACATTATGCAACATTACCAGATTTGGTAACTCCAATGGATATATTTAAGGCTGGTAAACAAAAACCATATCCTGGATTTGGGTCATTTACTCCAAATGCAGACAATAACGTTAAAAAAACGCCGTTAGCGTATTAAAAGGATTGTGATGGAAGCGATAGCGTTTTATCTTTTTTCGATTATAACAATTGGAATGTTTTTAATTGTTGTATTTAGTAAAAATGCACTTTATGCGATGAGTGCATTGGCAGGTGGTATGATTGTCATATCTGGGTTCTTTTTTCTTTTAGATGCAGACTTCCTGGGAGTTGTACAAATTATTGTATATACAGGTGCGGTAATGGCATTGTATGCATTTGGTATGATGTTTTTTGATACTACCAAAGATGTTAAAGAAAATATCAAAGAGACAAAGATTATTTATGGGTTGTGGATAGCTGCTGGTATTTTGATTATTGTTATGGTAAGTGCACCATTTATATCTGATAAACTTATGTTAGATGCATCTATAAGTCATTATACAGTGATTGGTGCAAATAATCCTCAAGCTGTTGGTATCTTTTTGTTTACAAAATATCTTGTTCAGTTTGAATTAGCTGCTGTTATGCTTTTGGTGGCAATGATTGCAGGTATTATTTTAGTAAGTAAGAAAATGGACGTAAGTTTAACTACTACTATAGATCAAGAAGTAGAAAAAGAAGAATTCCATCAAAAGGATGCTAAATGATAACATTAACACATTATCTGGTACTTTCAGCTATATTATTTTCAATAGGCTTAGTAGGTGTCATAAGAAGAAAGAATTTACTGTTACTATTCTTTTCAACAGAAATTATGCTTAATGCCGTAAATATTGGTTTTGCTGCAATATCAAAATTTTATGGTGATTTGACAGGGCAGATGTTTTCGTTTTTTATTATAGCTGTTGCGGCTAGTGAAGTAGCAGTTGGTTTAGGACTGTTAGTACTATGGTATAAACGAAATGGTACGATAGATTTAGAATCAATGCAAGAGATGAAAGGTTAGGGATGGAAAATTACGTATATATAGCACTTTTTGCACCGCTTGTTGGTTCTTTGTTTGCTGCTTTATTTGGAGATAAACCAAAAACTTTGATTACTGGTGTTGTGACATCGTTTTTACTTTTTGTATCATGGTTTGCTTCTATTAGGTTGCTAGGTTATGTAGGTGAAAATACGATAGTTCATGTAAAGATGATGGATTGGATTGCTGCGGGTAATTTTAACATCGACTTTGGGTTTGTAGCTGATCAAGTATCAGTAATCATGATGGTAACAGTGACAACTGTTTCAACACTTGTTCATATCTACTCTATAGGTTATATGGATCATGATAAGAGTTTTAACCGTTATTTCTCATATCTTTCAGCATTCGTTTTTTCTATGATGATCTTGGTTATGAGTGATAATTTCCTTGGCTTGTTTATAGGTTGGGAAGGTGTTGGTCTTTGTTCATGGCTGTTGATTGGATTTTGGTATCACAAAGAAGATGTCAGTACAAGTGTCAATCCTGCAATTTCTCCAGCGTATGCTGCAAATGAAGCATTTATTATGAATAGAATTGCCGATCTTGGTATGCTTATCGGTATCTTCATGATCTATTGGAATCTTGGATCATTAGAGTATGATACAGTTTTTGCAAATATTGGATCATTAAGTACAGGAACTATTACATTAATAGGAATATTTCTATTTATTGGTGCGATGGGTAAATCAGCACAATTTCCTCTGCATACCTGGCTTGCAAATGCGATGGAAGGTCCAACTCCAGTATCGGCATTAATTCATGCTGCTACAATGGTAACAGCTGGTGTATATCTTGTAGTAAGAAGTAATGAAATTTATGCATTGATTCCAAATGTTGGTTATTTTATTGCCTGTGTTGGTGCATTTGTAGCAGTTTTTGCAGCTTCTATGGCTTTAGTAAATATGGAACTTAAAAGAATCATTGCTTATTCAACCTTGTCACAATTGGGTTATATGTTCGTTGCTGCTGGTTTGGGTGCTTATTGGATTGCACTATTTCACCTTATGGCACACGCATTCTTTAAATCAGTATTGTTCTTGGGTGCAGGTAATGTAATGCATGCTATGGATGATGAAAAATATATCAATAAAATGGGTGGATTGAGTAAAGTTATGCCTTGGACTATGGGTATCATGACTATAGCTTCACTTGCTCTTGCTGGTATTTGGCCTTTTGCTGGTTTCTTCTCAAAAGATAAGATTTTAGAAACAGCATTTAGCTCACATCATTATTTCTTGTGGTTTATGTTATGGATTGGTGCTGGTATGACAGCTTACTATAGTTTCAGACTTATCATGGTTGTATTTTTTGGTAAAGAGAACTATAAAAAAGATGGAAAACATCCACATGAAGCTTATCCATATGTGATCGCTGCGATGTTACCTTTGGCAGTTTTAGCTGTGATTGCAGGATTCTTTGAAGAGCCTTTTGTTGAATATGTTACTGCTATTTTACCAGAGTATGAACCTCACGTTAGTTCAGGTACTTTTATGTTCTTATTGGTTGTGACATTGGGAATTGCTTTAAGTGGTATTGCATTGGCTGTGATTAAGTTTTCAAAAGGTAATTTTGATGAGTTCTTTAAAAAGATTGGTGTTCATAGGGTATTGATCAATCAATACTTTATTCCTGATTTTTATCAAAAAGCTATCTGTGAACCATACGGTAAACTTTCAGAGATGGCATGGAAAAAAATAGATATGAAAATTGTAGATGCAACGGTTGATTTTATCGCTGGATTTATTTATAAAACAGGTGATAAGGCTAGAGCAATGCAAACAGGTAACTTGTCAACAAATTTAAAATGGATGACACTTGGTTTGATTTTATTGCTTGCTGCAATATTTATCAGACCAGGTATGTAAGGAGGGTATGAATGAATTCATTATTAACACTTTTGATCTTTTTTCCAGCAGTTGCGGGAATTTTCGGCTTTATGATAGAAAAAAAAGCAATACGAGCATATGGTATAGCCGTGACAGTGATAGAATTTATTTTATCCCTTGTATTGTGGATGATGTTTGATCCCACAAATCCTGGTTATCAATTTGTTGAAAAATCACCAATAGTTGCAGATTTTGGTATTAATTATTTTCTAGGTATTGATGGTATATCTCTTTTTCTTATCATCTTAAGTACATTTATGACAATGATTGCACTTATTGGTTTAACTATTAAAGATGAATTGAAAAATATGGTCATCACAGTCTTATTTTTAGAGATGACAATGGTTGGCGTTTTCTCTGCTCTTGATGTAATTGTTTTTTATATATTTTGGGAATTATCTCTTGTTCCTATGCTTTATATCATCGGTGCCTGGGGTGCGAAACTTAGAGTATATGCGGCTGTTAAGTTCTTCTTGTATACCTTTGCGGGTTCATTGTTGATGTTGGTTGGTATCTTGTATATGGCATATCTTAATCATCAAGCAACGGGAGTCTGGAGTTTTGCTATTCCAGATTGGCAAGCATTATCGATTAACTTTACAACACAGTTATGGTTATTTGGTGCATTTTTTATTGGTTTTGCAATCAAAGTACCAATGGTTCCGTTTCATACTTGGTTACCATATGCACATGGACAAGCACCTACTATCGGTTCGGTAATTTTGGCAGCAGTACTTTTGAAAATGGGTACATATGGTTTTGTTAGATTTTCATTACCAATGTTTCCTGATGCATCGGTTTATTTTATCACGCCTGTTGCTATCGTAGCGATTATTATGGTTATATATACTGCTATGGTTGCGTATGCTCAAAAGGATATGAAACAAGTAATTGCATATAGTTCTATATCACATATGGGTATTATTGTTTTGGGTATTTTTGCAATGAATTCAGAAGGTATAACAGGTTCTATATTTTTGATGTTAAGTCATGGTATTGTTAGTGGTGCACTGTTTATGCTTGTTGGTGTGATTTATGATAGAACACATACTAAGATGATGGATCAATTTGGTGGACTTGCTTCCATAATGCCAAGGTATGCAACTATCTTTGGAATCATGATGATGGCATCTGTTGGTTTACCATTGACAATTGGCTTTGTTGGTGAATTTTTATCATTAATCGGTTTTTATAGTGTATCACCAGTGATGACTGCATTTGCTGGAACTGGTATTATTATCGGTGCTGTGTATATGCTGAGTCTTTATAAAAAATCATTTTTTGGTCCAGTTACAAATCCAAAAAATAATAGTTTGAAAGATTTGACAGCACAAGAATTAACTGCATTGGTTCCTTTAGTTGTTTTGGTAGTACTTTTAGGTGTATATCCAAAACCAGTGCTTGATCCGATTGATGTGAGTGTTAAACATATGTTAGTCAATATGGAGAAAAAATCTATTCATCAAGATACAAAAGATTTGATCAAAAAAGTAAATAGTATCAAGGAGGCGAAGTAATGTTAGATCCAATTTCAATAGATTACGCCGCATTGAATATGGTATCTTTGATGCCAATGATTATTTTAATTGTTGGAGCGTTGGCGATACTTATAATTGATTTGGTAAAAGAGGATTTGTCCAAAAGTTTTTACGTAATGATTAGTGAATTATTTATTTTGCTAAGTCTTGGTGCTGCTATGGGATATAGTGGTGCTGAAAGAGGATTCTTTGATGCTTTACTGATTGATGGAATAGCAAAACTTGGAGAAGGTATTATATTGATTGCATCTGCACTTTTTATACCTCTGGCTTTAACATCAAAAAGATTTCATGAGTTTTCTTATCCTGAATTTTTTGCTCTTTTCTTATTTATGATTGCTGGTTTTGTGTTTATGGTAACTACAGATAATCTGATATTGATTTTTGTTGGATTAGAAACAGCAAGTTTAGCTTTGTATACCTTGATTGCAATGCACAATAGACAAAGAAGTTTTGAAGCCGCGATAAAATATTTTACGATGGGTGCTTTGGCTGCTGGTTTCTTTGTATTTGGTGCTATGATATTATACGCATTAACAGGAAGTGTAGAGATACATAAGATAGAAGAAGTATTAATCGCTAGAGAATTTCAACCAATCATGGGTGTTTTAGCAGCTGTTGTATTTATGATTGCTGCGATTGGTTTCAAACTTTCTATGGTTCCATTTCAGACATGGGTACCTGATGTTTATGAAGGAGCAAGTGCAGCTTTGGCAGGATATATGTCAATCGTTCCTAAAATAGCAGGTTTTGTTGTTGCAATGAGATTGTTTGAATTTATGGTTCACGCTCAGATATCCTGGGTGCAAGAGATTTTATGGGTTGTTGCAGTATTGACTATGACTATTACAAATATCATGGCTCT
>JALSQA010000449.1 GCA_026985685.1 Campylobacterales bacterium
AAACCAAAAGAGCTGAAGCTAAAGCAAAGAAAAAAGCAACAAGCAAAGCAAAAAAATCTTTGAAAAAAGTCAAAGCAAAAAAGAAAAAATAACAAACCAACTAGAAAAGAGAGTTTAACTCTCTTTTCTACTACAATATTCTATAAAAACTTTCCAAATCCCTTTAAATTTTTTCATATATTCCGATTTTATAAGACATATAACTTAAGGATATTATTTTGAAAGATATGCCAATTATAGAGCCGGGGATTAGGTTAATTAACAAATTATCATTTAAATACAAAATCATATTTGTATTTTCAATTGTATTTATTTTATTGACTTACCAATCAATTATCAATATTTCAAGATCAATTGATCAAACAAAAGTTTATGACAAACAGCTTATCTCACTCTCTTATACTTCAATAATTCAAGAACTCATTACAAAAATACAACTCCACAGAGGATTAGTAAACGGATATTTATCAGGAAAAAAATCATTTTTAAATAAGATAAAAAACACAGAAAAAGATATCAATAAAAGCATAAAAAATCTTCAAAATAAAAATGCTAAAGAAACTTTAACACAAATCTATCCAAATTTACAATCTCTATTTTTAAAAAATCTATCATCTAAAGACAAAGCAACTGTTATATTTAATAAACATACAAAAATCATAAATATATTAATCTCCAAAATACATAATTTTTCTCAAAAAAACTCTTTTGGTATAAACAAAGATTTAATTCTTAATCAACTAGCAAAAATACTAACTGATCACCTACCTAAATTACAAGAAATTACAGGAAAACTAAGGGGAATATCTGTTGGACTTTTCTCACAAAAATATTTAACAGATTACGAAAAAAGTACTATTCTTGAATTATATACACAAATCAAGATATTAGCTCACAGCCCAATAGATAAAAATATACAAAAAAAGATACACAATCAATATCCAATAATTATAAAAGATAAAAAATTAATGCGTTATAGACTTAACAATATGCTCTTTGTCGTCAAAAATTATTTTTTTACTAAATATATCGATAACTTTAGCGGTGTACACTTTTTTCAACTTGCCACAGATACAATTGATAGCCAACAAAAACTTTACAATACAATTGCCAATACATATAAAAATAGACTACAAAAACTACAACAAGATTTATCTATAAAAATCACATTAATTGCTATTTCGATTTTAGTGCTATTTATGAGCTTTATTTATATTGCATCTTCATTTTATTATTCTATTCAAAGAAGTGTTAAAAAATTACAAAATGCATCAACACTTATAGCACAAGGAAAAACAGATATACATCTTGAAGCAGATACGCAAGATGAGATAGGTCAAGCCTTACTTGCATTTAACCATATGAGTAAACAACTAGATAGAAATATTTCATTTTTAAACAGCTATAAAAAAGCAATAGATAATGCAAGTATTGTCTCAAAAACAGATACAAAAGGTATTATCACTTATGTAAATGATACATTTTGTAAAATATCAGGATATACAAAAGAAGAACTTATAGGGAAACCTCACAATATAGTTCGTCATCCTGATGTTCCCAAACAAATTTTCAAACAGATGTGGGATAGTATTAAAAATGGACAAACTTGGCATAATATTATTCCAAATAAAACAAAAATGGGGGATACATATATCGTTGATGCCTTGATTATGCCTATTTGTGACAATCATGGTAAAACAATAGAATATATTGCTATTCGTCACGATGTTACTGAACTTGAAATGAAAAAAAAGCAGGTAGAAAAGGAGATGAGAAAACAAAAGATTGATCCTCTTACAAAACTAAAAAATCGTCTTGGGTTAATCGAAGATTTACCAAATATGAAAAAGCCGATTATGCTCTATCTAAACATAGACAACTTTGCACATCTTAATGATTTTTATGGTGCAGACATAGGAAACAGTGTATTAAGCTATGTTTCTACGCTATTGAAAACAAAGCTATCAAAACAAAAAATCAATATTTACCGTTTACAGTCTGATGAATTTTTACTTGTTTATGAAAAAGATGCTATCCAACAATCACCTCAAAAGCTCATATTTTCACTAATAGAATACATTGAACTAAAAACAAGTGAAAACAAATCTCAAGATTGTATCAGTATCACATTGACAGGCAGTATCGCAACATATAAAGAATCTAATAACTATGAAGATCTGCTTTCATATGTCATACTTGCACGAAAAGCAGCACAAAAAGAGTATAAAAAATATATTTCATACAGCACAAAACTTCATAATGGAGCAGATTATCAAAAAAATATAGAATGGATTAACAAAATCAAAGATGCACTTAATGAAGATAGGATTGTAGCATTTTTTCAACCCATCATAGAAAACAAAAGTGACAAAATCCATAAATATGAAGCTCTTGTACGAATGAAAGATATTGATGGGAAAATAGTATCTCCATACTTCTTTCTTGATATTGCAAAACAAGCCAAACTATATACAAAAATCACCAAAATAATGTTTGAAAAAACATTTTCTACATTTGAAGATAAACCAGAATATGAATTTTCCATCAACATCACAGAAGCTGATATCATAGATGAAGAGATTGCAAAATTTATCATTCAAAAAATTCAAAATTTTCCATATCCTAAAAATATAGTGCTAGAGATTACTGAATCTGAAGAGATTAAAGATTATGAGAAAGTAAATATATTTATTTCAAAAGCAAAAAAACTAGGTGCTAAAATTGCTATCGATGATTTTGGAAGTGGATACTCAAATTTTGAACATATTATCAAAATGGACGCAGATTTCATTAAGATAGATGGTAGTCTTATCAAAAATATACAAACAGATCAAGAATCAAGGATCATTACTGAGGCTATTATCGCATTTTCTAAAAAGCTAGGAAGTAAAACTATAGTTGAATTTGTACATAACCAATCTGTTCAAGATATAGTAAAAGAGATTGGTGCAGATTATTCACAAGGTTTTCATCTTGGTGAACCTACACAAACTTTAGAAGAAGTAGCATTAGTTTAACTTCTTCTAAAAGCGACCACATCTCCAAATCGAACTTTTTTACCTTGTAAATTTTCTTCCAACTCAACAAATCCCTCTTCAAAAAGCATCACTACGGTTGAACCCATCATGAACATTCCAAGTTCTTCCCCACGTTTCAGGGTAACATTTTCATAATCATATACTTTAATCTCTCTTTTGTCGGTGTTTGTCTCTATACGTTTGTCAAAATTTAATGTCATCTTACCAACATTTAAAGCACCTACAAGAACTATAAAGAAAAGTCGATTGGCATTGTCTATACACTCTAAAATAACTCTCTCATTTTTGACAAATAGATTAGGAACAATATGCAGATATTTATCATTTACCGGATATAACAATCCAGGAACATGAACAGCACGTAAAACAGTCATATCCATAGGTACATGATATCGGTGATAATCTTTTGGTGAGAGATAAAAGTTGATATATTTTCCATTTTCTATTGGCTTTATCTCGGATGGTTCAAATTTGTCTGTCAGTAATTCATAAACATCATATTCAAAGCCTTTAATCTGCAATGCTTTAGCTTCTTGCAAAACACCTTCCGCCGTCACCAATGAATCCGATGGAGAGATTATGGCGTTTGGATCTGTTGTGATATCACGTTCATACATCAACTTTCTTGTAAAGAGTGCATTTAGAGAAGGATAGTGATCTATCTCTTCAAACGCACGTAAATCAACACCCATCAATTTCACATAACTATAATTTACGATCAACTGAAATGGTGAAGGGAATTTTGTCGATGCAAATTTTCCAAACAAGCGTGAGATAGTATTTGTCCAGGCTGCTTTGAACAGAGTCACGATTTTTCCTTCAAATGTGCCAATGCTTTACGCATCAGTTCTATATGGTAATTTTCTTGATAATTTATAAAATAGAAAAAATTACTAAGTTCTTCATGATTAACCATCTGGGCTAATTTCACACACTCTTCTTTTGCACCTTCCTCTTCTTTTATACCATCTATCAAAAATTTTTCAAGATCATCAAACTTATAAACTTGCTCCATCATTGTACGAGGAATACTAAGTATCCCCATCTTTGCCATCATACGTGCAAAACTTTTGAGATGAAAATGAGACTCATAAATCAAATCTATAAATATTCCACACAAAAGTTTGGAATCAGTAAAAAAGTTAGCATAAGTATAAACTAAAATCAACTCATACTCTTTGTAACTCTCCTCAAACAAAAAAAGTGTCAAAGCATTTGTCTGTGTCTGATCAAGTTTATAATGTTCTAATTTTCTACTTTTATCAAATGCAGTTATTGGTTCATTTTTTATATGTTTTTGTAAAAAATTTAATTTTTGTAAAAAATAATCTTCATCACTTTTAAATCTGGCAAACATGATATCTTCATCATCAGGATATGATTCTCTCATCTTTTCAATCTGGACGATAAGTTTCCCAAAAAGTGTAGCATAATCCTCTGCCTGAAAATCAATCTCACCTTTATCATAATCAAAACTAACACCCTCTTGTGCCAAAGAACCACCCAGCCATGTCAAATGGCGATACTCAATCATCGAAAAATCATACAAAATATCTGAGATTTCTTCATCCAAAATAGAGAAAGAACCAAATAAAATGGCTAACCATAGTTCATGTTTTTGTTGAAATAATTTACTTTTGCTCATCCGTGCTACAATCCTCACTAATTATCAATGTATAAGAGTCTTCCTCTTTGCCACTTCTTCTATGATTTAAATTAACCAATGCCGCTAAAAAAGCTTTGGCAACCATCTCTCCACATGCCCTTTGACTTTCAGGGACATTTACAAGATTTGCTATAAACTCTTCTGCCACGCTTTCACCCTCTTGAATACTCTCACCCACAAGCATATCTGTAAAGATAGAACCTGTTACGATTGTATCCATACAGCCAATAGCCATGAAGGTAATCTTTTCTATCACATCACCATCCAAAGAGAGATAAATTTCTACCATTTCATTATTTTGTGGATTTTTCCCGATACCTTTTGCGTCTGGGTTTTCTATCTTTGCATAGTTACGAGGATGCATCATATGATCGATGTACTCGTCTTTTAGTGCTTCTAAATCTGCCATTTGATCCCTTTTTGTCGCAATTTTTTCGATTCTAGCATATTTGCTTTTATTTTTATATCTCTTAGATAAAATAGAAAAAATGATTAAGGTTTTAACTATGAAAATAAGAGTTTACTACAAAGATACAGACTGTGGAGGTATCGTTTACCATGCAAATTATCTCAACTTTTGTGAGATGGCACGTAGCGAACTCTTCTTTCAAAATGGTAAATCCCCTGCTATTGATGGTTGTCATTTTGCTATCAAACATATCGATGCAAACTTTGTCAAACCTGCTTTTTTAGGAGATTTACTAGAAATCACCACCAAAATCAAAAAAATAAGACATACAAGTTTCATCCTCTTCCAGCAAATACACAAAGAAAAAAATCTCATCTTTGAGATGGAAATTACACTTGTGTTTTTATGTAAAGATGGAAAAATTCAAAAAATACCATCACAGACAAAAGAGTTTTTCAAACAGGTACTAGATCAAAGTACCTAGTATCTACTTCATCTCTTTGATAATTGAACAATTTTGATCTATATTCTCTTTTTTCGTTACCTCTTTTGTTACTTCTTTGATCGTCTTTTTTACACCTTCTACATCTATACTTTTTATCTCTTTATTACTCACTTCCTGCTGTTTTTGTAAAGCATTTGTAATCTCAAGCAAACCATAATAAGTAGAACATCTTTTATCATATGCTTTTAAATCTTCTTTGACATCTTCTATAGAATAGTGTTGTAAATCTAGTTGTTTATGTTTTTGGATTGTTTTTTTATATTTTTTTCTAGCAATTTCTATAGCTTTTATGATATTTGGTTTTAATGCTTGTGTATATCTGTCTTGGTTACTTTTTTGTAAAGTTGCGTCAGACATAGCAGATACTGCTTCAATCGCATCTTTTGCGATATCAAATCCGATATACTGCCCTACTTTTTTAAACAGATAAGTATAAACACTATCTGTCTGTGTATCATCCTGGGGTTGATTTAAATTATACTGATAAGAACTACACTCCATATCAGAAGCATTTAGCAAATCATCTACTACTTTATTTCTATCCTGTATGGTTTTGACAGCTTGTAAATCTGTATCAAACCTATCTAATTTTGTAGCAAATCCATTACTCTTCTTTTGGACGACTAAGGCATTTGGATCAATCATCTCATCTACACCATGACATCCAGATAATAGTATAAATATAGTAATAAATAAAACTATTTTCATTTTCTTCCTTTAAATACTATTATAGTATATAAATTTTAACATAATCTAAAGAAAGAGAAATAAGTCTATTGCTATTTTTTATTAAGATATGGTTTTAACAGAAAATATAAAACAAACCCCCATAATATAATACTACTAACAACACTAAAAATTCCAAATGATTCATTTATGTGAACCAAAGACTTTGGATCGATATTTTGCACTGTAAATAGATAATCCAATCCTAATCCAAATAGAATACTTCCAACAATAATTGAACCCAGATAAATATATAAAGATCGTTTTCCTAGCATCTTTTTAACTACACCAATAGTTACAGTATTTGTAGCTGGACCTGCACTCAAAAATACAAAAGCAGCTCCAGCACTAACACCACTTAACATCAATCCAGCAGCGATAGGCAAAGAAGCAGTAGCACATACATACATAGGAACAGCGATAATAATCACAATAAGATATGAGAGCCAACTATATGAAACCAAAATCTCACTCAAACTATCAGGGATCATCACCGTAATCAATGCACCCAAAATCAACCCCCAGAACAGAGGTGATGCGATATCACCCAA
>JALSQA010000450.1 GCA_026985685.1 Campylobacterales bacterium
CCTCTTGCAGCAGGTGTAGGGGCATTGATGTTAAGTGTAAACCCAAACCTCACACCAGATCAGATAGAAGAAATACTAATCCAAACAGCTGATAAAATCGAACCAAATACCTCAAGTTATAATCAAAAAGGCTTCTCACTTACCCACGGATACGGTAAAATAAATGCAACCAAAGCCGTACAAATGGCTAAATCTTTGTTACAGTAAATTTTACCAACAATAAACACCATATCCCCTAGAAGGAATATGCATATCAAATGCATTTTCTTTCCAAACACCTACTACTTTATGAGAAAAATAATCGATAATTTTTTGATCATCTTTAACATTTTCAGTACTTATATGTACAACTTCTTCTTTATTTGAACGACTGGCATATATCATACATTTACGTTTTTCAAAATCTCTAGTGCCTATTACCAATCCATCTTCATCATCTTTCAAACTTGAATCCACTTTCCACGAAGTCCAGTGAGATGTACGTATCAATGGCAACATCTGCTGCAATTTTTCACTAAAAGTACCAAAATCTCTCCACCATGATTTCGTCTCTACATGAGGTTGGCTTCCTCCATCTTTCCAATATGCTACACCTTTTGCACCTCTTGCCAAAGCTGTGAATATTGTATTTTCAATATGTTTATCACCAAAAGGAGAGTTAACTACAAAAATTGTTTTAGGAGTTTTTACCCCAGGGATATGATCAAATAGTGCAAAATTTGCAAATTCTCCATCATAATTTCCTTTAAAATTTACACCTTGATAATTTTGAGGATCATTTGCTTCAAAAATCATAGGATTTGCATAGCCAGATTGTAAATCGACAAGAGAAAAAGATTCATTCACATAGTTTGAATTAGCTGTAGAGAAATCTAACTGCATCATAAAAGGTCTATATCGCATATTGTTTTCATTAACATCCATACGCTTGATAGTATCCGAAAATCGCTTGATAGTATCAAATAAAAGATATGTTTCATTATCCCAATAAAAATACAATAAATTATCAAATAATTCTTTTTCATTCTCTTTTATATCTTGATATTCTCTTACAAACCTTTTATAGCCATTATTATCTCCATCATATATTCCATAATCATACAAACTCCAAATCCAATGCATCCCAAGAGATACTGCTTTTCGTGCTTCTTCTAAAGAAGTACACATGATTGTATTAAAGCCTTTTGTTTTATACTTTTTCCAATCTTCTATCTTTCCACCAGGGTAGATAATAATCGGTAAAAATGGTTTGAAATTGTTATCACTTTTAAGTGAAAAGTTTCCTGATGAATCAACTTTCACTAAAGCTCCATCAAAACTACGTTTTTGAGATGGTTTGGTTAATCCAAACAAACAACTACTATCTTTTACTTCATGTAAAGTAACATCATCTAACCACACATCACTACTAGCATATGAAGATGCTTTCATCTCTCCTACATCACGAAAAGTTAGTTTAATATGATCAATACCTAAATCTTTTTTGATATAAACAGGTAAAACAAACTCTTGCCAGCTTTTTGCTTTACTAATACCTACAACAGGATAATTTGGTATATCAATAGCATCATCACCATGCATATACTCCACATAATAACGCATAACATCCGCAGGCAAGGATTTCACATACATATACCCACTGACAATATACCACTTGCCCTCTTGAACAGGAATATGTTTAATCGTTAATGTATCATTGTCATATCCAAAATGTAAAGAACGCTTACCACTATGTTTGATCATATAATCATATTCAACTCCATCTAAGAGATAATTTTTCTTTTTTTCGAAAGAACTATCAAAAGTTTCTTTAGCAATATTTAAACTATTTGGAGCTACATAATCGTAAGTAATATTTTCTTCATTTATAGTATTTTTAGTCTCATTTATATCTATTGTGCTATCTAAAACATTTATTTTAGATGCTTCTTTTTCAGTTTGAACAGATTGTGCAATTTGTAAAGTATCATTAGGTGATGAAGTCGTTTGGGATGTTTGTTCTTTTTTAATTACTTCTTTACAACCAACAAAGATAAATAATCCTACTATTATTATGATATTTTTTAACATATTTAATTCCAATATTTTTAAAAAATATCAGAGCAAAATATACGCCAAAAAATACTTTTTGAAAAGAAAAATTTAGTTTATGAAATTATTGATAATAGTAAGTATAAAAATCAAATATTTGATACAGCAAAGAAATGCCGTATCTCAATAAAACAATCTATCTAACGTAGCATGTCTTTTGGATCAACGCCCTCTTCAAGAATAACAATCTCTACACGTCTGTTTCTCTGTCTGCCTGCTGCATCGCTATTTGGTGCGATGGGGTACATCTCACCATAACCTTTGGATAAGATTCGATTTTCATCTATACCTTTTTGGATCAATACATCTTTGACAGCTTGTGCACGTCGTAGGGATAGATCTAGATTATATGTTGCACTACCTATATTGTCTGTGTGTCCTTCTATAAGGACTTTTCTTTCTGGATTATCCTCCAAAAATTCATACAATTTATCGATAGCTCTTTGTGCCCCTGGTAATAAATTTGCTTTTCCTGTTTCAAAAAGTACATCTCCTAAAGTCAAAACCAAACCTCTATTGGTCTGTTTTGCATTGAGTTCCTGAAGCTCTTGTAACTGTTGTTTTGCTTTTTGCATCTGCTTTTTTAGTACCAAAAGCTGTGTCTCTTTTTGATCAAGGAGTGCTTTTTGTTTTTCTTTTTTGAGTTCTTCTATCTGCTTTTTTAACATTTGATTTTTTGCACTCTCTTTTACCACACTTACTTCATGTTTTAATAAGTATGCAAGATGATCAGCCTCTTTTTTATCCTTTGCACTATGTGTCAAATCATAAATTTTACCTGCTTGAAACAGTGCAAGTGGTGCATTTTCATTGATGGTTTCATTTTTTTTCACACTTTCATACTGTTTTTGTGCATCAAGAAGAGAAGGCGTGACAATTGGTTTTGAGCTACATCCTAAAAAGAGTAGTGTCACAATCATGCTATTTAAAATTATTTTTTTCATATTATTGTCCATCCTCTTTAATCGTTATAAATTCTTTTTTTATCTTTTTTAATTCTATATCCAATCTATCAGCTTCACTTTGTAACTGTGCATTTTGTGCTTTTATTTTGGCTAGTCTTGCATCTGCTGTCGCCTTTTGTGCCATTTGTTGTGCTTTTATATAAGATTTTTTTTGCATCATTTTTTGTGCACTTGCCAATTCATCTTTTGCCTTTGATAAAAGATGTTTAGCCTCATCATCATCTCCTGTTTGTGTTGCTTCCAAAACTGCCATCTTTGCGATACTTAGGTCAGAAACAGGTGCTTTTTTTGTAGAACATGCTACAAAAAAAGGTACAATTGTTAGTAAAAGTAGCATTTTATAGAGTATTTTAAGGTTCATTATTTTCCTTTATCACTTTAATATAAGCTTCATGATATAATAATTTCATTAATGTCACAATTAAATTAATATTTTAAATAAAGGAATGATGTGCAAAAAAAACTCTGGTTTTCTCTTCTTCTTAGTACTGTACTTTATACAAACTTATCTGCCAAAATCTCAAAAGAGTATTTTGAAAATGGTAAAGTAAAGTATGAAACAAATTATGAAAATGGTAAAAAAAATGGTATCACCACAGAATACTATCCAAACGGTATGCCAAAAGCAAAATGGAACTTCAAAGACGATGTACTAAACGGCATAAGCATCCAATATAATGAACAAGGCATTAAAGTAGCTGAAGTAACATTTGTAAATGGCAAACAAGAAGGCATCACAAAAAAGTATGAAAATGGGAAACTCAAATATGAACTCAACTATCATAATGAAAAATTAAATGGCATCACCAAAGAGTATGAAAATGGTCAATTAAAAGCAAAATGGAATTATAAAGATAATGTCAAAGATGGATTGAGTACCACTTACTTTCCAAATGGAAATAAAAAATTTGAACTCAACTATAAAAATGGCAAACTTAACGGTGTGGTAAAAGAGTACTTTGAAAATGGAAATATCAAAGCAGAGTGGAATTACAAAGATGGCGTGTTAAATTAAGGAATTATCATTATTGGAAATGGGACTTTAGTCCCATCTTGTAGATAAGCCTAGCTAAAGCAAGACTTCCAAAGAAACTTCTTAATTTAATGGCGATTGAGGTACACTTAAGATATTATTTAGATACTTAAGATATAATCAATCCTTCAATTTTAAATTGAAAAATATACCAATCAGGAGGTCGTTATGGCTTTAGATTCGGCTAAAAAGTCTGAAATCGCAAAACAATTCGGTAGAGGTGAGAATGATACAGGTTCTCCAGAAGTACAAATAGCTCTTCTTTCAAATAGAATTTCATATTTGACAGAGCATTTAAAGATAAATAAAAAAGATCATAGTTCAAGACTCGGACTTTTAAAATTAGTAGGTCAGAGAAAAAGACTTATGCGTTATCTTAAAAGAAAAGATTATGAAAAGTATACTGAGGTAATCAAAACTCTAGGTATTAGAGATAGATAGTTTTTAGATTTATTTTTTATCAAAAGGTTTACATCTTCTTTTGGATGTAAACCTTTTTTTATGCTCTTAGCACTCTTTATCAGGTCTCTCACATTCATCTAGTTTTGAAAGATCTGCTTCATCAAACATTTCCATCTTTGGAAGTGCAAATGCAATCACAATCAATAATGCCCCAAATACAAAAACAGCTTCTGGTGCATATTTTCCCGTGACATCAACTAAAGTAGTTTTACCCAAACTCTCTCCCATCAAAGGTTTAAAAAGAGTATCATAATATTTTGTAAAAAAGTACCCACCAAAGATACCACCAATAGCACCTACAAGTACATCTATACGCCCTTCTGCTATAGAGATAGGTCCAGTTCCAGGACATTTTCCCATAATCGTCATACCGATACCAAAAATGATACCACCAATCACAAGACCTTGAATCATCATCGGTTTGACATGATAACTAGCAAAACCCATTTTGATCTCAAAATACAATGCAATACTTGTCAAACCTATAGCAAAAAATAGCATTTTAGGTACGATAGTATCTTTCCACATCGCAAAACCAGCAATTTTCTCAAATTTATCTACCCTACTATACTGGATAATTCCACCAAAAATAATACCTATCACAAAAACTAACCAAACAGGTCCATGTCCTTCATTTTGAACGATAGAGTACATCTGTTCAGTTCTACTAAGCACAAAATCAAAATATTCATTTATACTCATCTATTTCTCCTTTGTATTGTAAAAAAGTTTACCAGTTACAAGTAATGTCACCAATACCACACCACCAAAAATCATACTACTAAATGCAGTTTGGCTCATTCCTGATAGAAAATGCCCCGATGTACAACCACCAGCCAATCTAGCACCAAAGATAAGAAGAAATCCAGAGATAAAACTCCATATCAACCTAGAAGCAACAGAATTGTTTTTATACTTTTTCCATCCAGTGGGAATTACACTAATACGAAAAGATTTTGTGATAAAGATAGAAGTGATAAAACCACCAACCAAAGCACCAAGCAACATAATACCTTCCCAGGCTCCTGGCTTTTCTATCTCACGAAGATAACTATAATTTGCAGGATCCATACCAAACAATATACCCGCATAATACGGAACATACGTAGAAGCTCCAATAGGACGGTTTGCCCCAAAAATAGAGAATGTAAAAAGAAGTAACAGTGCCATTAAAATACCACCTGCCCACCATGACAATCGTCTTTTCATTAAAAAAACTCCTTATATTTATTATAAAATAAGACGATTATAGCTTTTTAAGTTTAGATAAACATAATTTCATATGATATATTTTAATTAAATATCGTTAGATGAATTTTATCAGACTCCTTTGTGTACAATACCGCCTTTAAAAGGAGTTTCATGATTTATGGTTTTGACAAGGGAGTTTTTTTTATGTTCATCTCCGCCCTACTCTCTGCACTCAACGGTGCCGTGGCAAAAACACTAGGGGATGATCTAAGTGCCTTGGAAATTGTATTTTTTAGAAATCTTTTTGGTGTAGTATTTATCCTAATCACTCTCAAACATACCCCAACCAGACTTAAAGGAGGTAAACCATTACTACTTTTGTGGCGTGGACTGTTTGGATTTTCAGCTTTGCTACTTTTTTTCTATACCATCACTCACATACCACTAGGAGAAGCAATCACTCTCAATAAAACATCTCCCCTTTTTGTCGCAATCTTAGCCTTTTTTATCCTTCATGAAAGACTCACTCCATTGGGTGTATTTGCCTTATTTTTAGGATTTGTGGGCGTTATTATGATCACCAAACCAACAGGAAGTGATGTCGGACTCCCTCACCTGCTAGGACTTATCGGAGGTTTTCTAGCTGCTGCAGCTTATACCACCATCAGAAAAATCAAACACATCTACGACTCACGCATGATCGTCCTCTCATTCATGACCACCGGTGTTCTAATCCCACTGATACTATTTACCATATCCACATACTACGCACCAAAAGAGCTAGACTTCTTGCTATCCCCATTCATCATGCCAGAGACTATAAAAATCTGGACACTTCTAACCATCATAGGCATCACCGCCACCCTATCACAATGGCTACTAACCAAAGCATACAGCAGTACAAATGCCGGTATCATAGGAATTGCTAGTTATACTATAATACCTTTTTCTATATTTTTCGGTACACTACTTGGAGACAAATTTCCAGATAGCTATACCCTTGTGGGAATAATTCTTATTATAGTATCGGGACTGATGGTAAAAAAAGGATAACACTTTTAAATTTCGACAACAAATATTATTCTCATTTAGTTACTAAGCTGGAGCTTAGTAACTAGATGAGAAATAAGTTC
>JALSQA010000451.1 GCA_026985685.1 Campylobacterales bacterium
ACATAGCATCACTCCCAGACGCAATAGTTGTACCAGTTGATGAAGTTAATGAAAATTTTCAACCAGTCGTTGAAAAGAATATTAACACAGATATGGAATTATTACCTGATGCTATAGTTGTTGAAGTATCAGAAGTTAAGTTAATTTCAAATCCAGTTAAAAAGAGAAAAGTTAAAAAAAAGCATAACAAACACAAATACAAACATAAACCTAAAATAGATATGGCATCACTTCCTGAAGCAAAGTTGTATGACATAGGTGAAGAAAACACTACCATCGTTAGGGCAGTGTTACCTTCATCACATTCACAAATGGTTGTCAAAGATCATAATGAAGAAAATAGTTCTACTAAGATTATAGAACCAAAGATTAAAGTAGTAACACAGCCAAAATGTAAACTATACGATAGTGAAGAAGCATTAATAGCCTCAACAAATTTAACATCACAGAAAGATTCTAATGTTGTTGATATCAAAGAGCTAAATACAACTGAAGTTAAAAAAAGTCTTAATATTTCTACAGTTTGTAAAAGTGAGATAAAAAAAGAAGAAGATCAAAAAGATGTTAAAAAGCAATCTAAACCAATTGTAATTGTTAAAAAGTTAGAAGATACAACATATGATAAAAAAGAGATAGACTTTTGGGAATTATTGGATAAAACACTTTTACATTCTGGTTCTCTTGTATTGAAAAAATATGATATCGCTATTAATAAGCAAAATATTGAAATTTTGAAAAATGAATATTATCCAAAGATCTCTATGGGGTACTCTGGAGCATATTATCACTCTTATTCTAAAGATGGTTCTGCAAGTATTTCTGGTTCTTATTATCCTAGCTATTCTCAATATCAAGATTCTGTAGGGCTAAATATGAAGTATGAACTTTATCGTTTTGGTGCAACAGACTTGAAAATGGAGATAGGAAAAAAAGAGTTTGATATTATCAAAACAGAATTAGCCTTACAACAGGAAAAAGTTTCAAAACAGTTGTTGCAGTACTATAGTCAAGTGCTAAAAGCACAAGAGTCTATAAAATACAAAAAGAGAGTACGACAACTACAAAATGAAATATTGCAAAAGAAATATAGATTATTTCATGCAGGAAGAATTGCAAAAACACAACTCTTAAAAGATGAGCGTAGCTTGGTACTATTGGATAAAGAGATACTTCAACACGAATTAAATCTAGGTGATGCTTTGAAAAATATACAACTATTATCAAATATGGAACTTAATCCTGATGAAGTTAAATTTTTGATGTTTGAACCTAAAAATATTCCAATCAAAACTTTTGAAGAAAGCGTCCAAGCTAAAAATTTGCAATATCAGATTGAGGCAAAGAGAAAAGAAATTGAACTTTTAGAAAAAGATTATTTACCTACTGTATATGTAGATAGTGGATATAGAATGTATGGTGCAGATAGTAATAGCTTTTTTAGAAGTATGACAAATATGAGACGAAATAGCTGGGATATGGGTATGAGTGTAAACTGGAATATCTATGATGGTCATAAAGTGAAAAATACAATAACAAAAAAGAAACTTGAATTGCAAAAAATTATGGAAAAAAAGAGACTTGCAAAAATAGAGTTTGAATCTCAGGAAAAACGTAGAAAATTATTAAGAAGTACTCTGGAAAGAATTTTACAAACAGAATCAAAGATTGTGGCAGATACTTATGAGCAAAAAGAAGTTTACAATCGTTTGAGAATTGCAGGAAAAGCTAATGCTTTACAAAAAGATTATATACAGACTGATTTACTAAAAAGTGAATTAAGTTTTAAACTAAATGTCATCGAAAAAGTCTTTGAGACAATTTCGAGTGAGTTAATAAGATAAAAGGATGGCGATGAATACAGCTTTAATTGCTTTAGAAATAGCAGGTAGTTTAAATCAGATCAATGTAGATAGCAGAAGTATTATCAAAGAATATGCTATTGAAGATGATAAAGAACCTACTATTGAAGAGTTGGCACGTATTGCGAAAAAACTTAGTTTTCGTATTGGTATCAAAAAATTAAATGTTGATAAATTGGTTGAAAATTATCCAATGCCAATTATATGTCTTATGAAAAATGGTGAATATAGAGCTATTGTAAGTGCAAATAAATCAGCTAAAGAAGTGATGGTATATGATCCTCATGAAAATAAACCAACCTTGATAAGTTATGATGATTTTATGAAAGACTTTAGTCAAAAAAGTTTGGTTTTAAAACATCGTATATTTTCTGAACAAATTAAATTTGGTTTTGGCTGGTTTGCCAAAGAAATTTTTAGTTATAAAAAAATTATTTTTGAAGTATTATTAGCTTCATTTGTTATTCAACTTTTTGGATTAGTCACACCACTTTTTACACAAGTTATTTTGGATAAAGTACTAGTACACCACTCTTTATCTACTCTTGATGTATTGGCTATTGCATTTTTGGTAATAACAATATTTGATTTTTTACTCAATTATATGCGAAACTATGTATTTGTGCATACAACATCAAAAATAGATGCAAAACTTGGTGCAAAACTTTATCATCATCTTATGGCATTGCCTTTTGGATATTTTGTTGTAAGACAAGTGGGTAATATCATTGCTCGTGTCAGGGAATTGGATCAAATTAGGAGTTTCATTGCCAATAAATCAGTAACAGTACTGTTGGATGTTCTTTTTAGTTTTGTATTTTTAGCTGTTATGTTCTTATATAGTGTCAAAATGACTTTTATGGTAATGGGATTTGTATTTTTTATCGCTTTAATATATTTGTTTGCAACACCAAAATTTCGTGAAAGACTGAATGAAAAATTCAATATGGGTGCTGAACAAAACTCTTTTTTGGTTGAATCAGTAACAGGTGTAGAAACTGTTAAGTCACTTGCCTTAGAAGGTGCTATGCAAAAACGATGGGAAGATAAACTTGCTGATTATGTTAGTGCTGGTTTTAAACTAAGTAATTTTGGTTTTATTCTTGGTGGTATGACAACAATGTTACAAAAATTGATGACTATTTCAATTTTATATTTTGGAGTATTGATGGTTATTGAAGGATCTTTGTCTGTTGGACAGTTGATTGCATTTCAAATGTTTGCTAATCAATTTAGTGGACCAGTTTTAAGATTGGTTAATCTATGGAATGAATTTCAACAAACACTTCTTTCAGTGGATAGATTAGGTGATATTTTAAATAAACCTACTGAGCAACGTAATGAAAAAGCAATAACTCTTGCAGGAATACGTGGAAATATTACTTTCAATAAGGTTAGTTTTGCATATAAACCTGGTTCTTCTATGGTTTTAAAAGATCTTTCTTTCAGTATTCAAGCAGGTATGAGTGTAGGTATTATCGGTAGAAGCGGTAGTGGTAAAAGTACAGTTGCTAAGGTTATTCAACGCCTTTATATGCCAAACGAAGGTGTAGTTTTTGTTGATGGTGTTGATATTCGTCACTTTGATCCAAAATGGTATCGAACGATGATTGGTGTTGTGTTACAGGAAAATTATCTCTTTAGAGGAACGATTAAAGAAAATATTGCAATGGCAAAGCCAAATGCATCCATGGATGAGATTATACAAGTTGCAAGAATTTCAGGAGCAGATAGTTTTATCTCTGATTTTCCAGAGGGATATGATACGGAAGTGGGAGAAAGAGGATCAACACTATCAGGTGGTCAAAGACAAAGACTTGCTATCGCTAGAGCTTTGTTGATCAATCCTCGTATTTTGATTTTTGATGAAGCAACTTCAGCACTTGATTATGAGTCTGAAAAGATTATCAATGAAAATCTTGAAAATATTAAAAAAGGTCGTACTACGGTAATTATTGCACATAGATTATCTACGGTGAAAGATTGTGATGTTATTATCGCTATGGATAAAGGGCAAATTGTAGAAGCTGGTACACATGAAGAGTTGATGGAGAAAAAAGGTTATTATCACCATCTCTATACACAGCAGTCGATATAACAAGAGGAGTATTTTAGTTGAAAACTACTAAAGATAAAAACAGATTTAAACCGCATTTGGTGGAGATAGAAGAGTCACCAGTCAGTCCACTAGGAAGAATGATTTTATGGACAATCCTTATTTTAATGACACTGACTTTTCTTTGGCTATTTTTTGCAAAGACTGATGTAATAGTATCTTCAAGAGCTACTGTTGTTCCTGTTGGAGATGTTAAAATTTTACAGCCACTTACAACTGGGGTTGTTCAAAAAATATATATTAAAGAAGGAGATAAAATTTCTCAGGGAGAGCCTCTTATTGAGATTGACCCAACTGTAGAAGATACAAATATAGAAGCTAAGAAAAAGTTTTTGCTACAACTTGAATTGGAAACTGGAAAGATAAAATCTATTTTAGAAAATAAACCTTTTCAAATTCCATCTAATGTTGATCCTGGAAAAGCTATGTTGATTACAAATGTATATGATAGTGCATCTAAAGCTATTGATGAACAGTATAAACAAATAGACGATCAATTAAAGCAATTACATGAACAAATTAGTTCAGCAGAAGTTGGACGAACACAAATGCAAAATTTATATGATATGGGAATGAAAGAGCAAAAACGTTTACGAAGAGTTTTGGATATTATAGCTAAAGATGATTACTATAAACTCCAAAAACAAAATCTTAGTTATGCAAGTGAAATAGAAAAACTAGGACATGAAATTGAAAGATTTCATCGGAAACTTGATGAATTAAATAGAAAAAAAGATACTATTGCCAAAAGTTTTAAAAATAAACTTTATACAGAATTATTGGATAAAGAAAAAAAGATAGTTGCTTATAAATCTGAGATTGATACTATTGAGTTCAAAAAAAAGAAACAGATTATTACATCACCTGTTGATGGAATTGTTGCAAAAATGGCTGTTAATACAATTGGTGCGGTGGTTACACCTGCTGAAAAACTAATCTCAATTGTACCTGCTGATGTACCTATTGAATTTAAGGCGATAGTAGAAAATAAAGATATTGGTTATATTAAGATAGGGTTGCCTGTAGCGATCAAAATTGATACATTTAACTTTCAAAAGTATGGTTTGATAGATGGAAATGTAACAAAAATAGGAGCAAATGCTATTCAGGATAAAAGGCAGGGATTAGTTTATGAAGTCTATATCAAGCCTAAACAAACATCTCTTATGGTTGAGGGAGAAAGAAAATATTTGATGCCTGGTATGAGTGCTACGGCTGAAATGAAAGTTGGTAAAAGAAGAATTATAGAATTTTTTGTTTATCCACTTATAAAATATTTTAATGAGGGTATAAGTGTTCGGTAATATATAATATTTTGGCAGAATAAATATCTGCCAAAATGTTTAGTTTTGTAAATTTTCTCTCATCTTTTCATGTTCAGTTAAAAACTCTTCTATATTATATTTACTGCGGTGTTCTGATGACATCAGGTGGATAAGCATATCTCCTAAATCAAGGACGATCCAATCTTCGCTTTCGTCTGTATGCAGTATTTGTTCGCCGAGTTTTTTGATTTCTGGTTTTAAATAATCAAGCAGTGCAAATCCATGTTTATTGTTTAGTGTTGTGGCGATGATGACATCATCTACGATGTAATCACGTCCTCTCATGTCAAATGCTTGTATGTTTTCTGCTTTTTTATCATCTAAAACAGTAACGATTGTGTCAATTCTTTGACTCATTTTTCTCCTTTTTTTGTGTAATAGTCCATAATCTCATCTGCCAAGGATGTTGGTAGTTTATTACGATCTATTTTATCTCTTAATATTGTAGAGCTAATATTAGCATTTACTTTTAATATTTGCAAGTTTTTTGGAATTTCTATCCCATCTCTTGTGACGATGATAAATTCTACACTATCTTTTAATCGCTCATATTCATGCCATTGGTCTAATTTTGTTAAATTGTCAGCACCTATGATAAGATAAATTTTTTCAGGTTGATAGAGATTTTTAATGTAATCTACTGTTTGAATTGTTGGTGTTGGTTTGGATTGTTTTAATTCATAGTCAATAATTTTTGCTTTTTTGTATGGTAAAAGTAACTTTTTTACCCATTTATATCGTAAATTTGGTGGAGCAAAAAAATCATTTTTGAATGGATTTAAATAAGTAGGAACAACAAAAAGTACGTCTATATCGAGCTTTTGTAGTGATTTTTTGATAATCTCTTCATGTCCGATGTGTGGAGGATCGAAACTTCCACCAAAAATTGCTATCTTCATTTAATCTGTTTTAAACCTTATTTAACTTAAAATATTAATATTTATTTGTATAATAGCATTATTATACATGAAATTTACTAAAGGGGCATGAATGGCTTTAAAAGTCGCGATAACTGGTTTTGGGCGTATAGGTAGATGTGTTGCAAGGATTTTAAACGATAGAGATGATATTGAACTTGTTGCTGTTAATGATACAACAGATAGAGAGATGACAAAGTATCTTTTAAAATATGATAGTGTTCATGGTACTTTTAATGATACAGTTGAGATTTTAGAAGATGATTATATGCAAATTGGAAAGTCAAAAGTAAAATTTTTAAATGACAGAGATCCAAAAAATCTTGATTTTGCAAAATATGGTGCAGAGGTTTTGCTAGAGTGTACAGGTGCATTTTATACACAAGAGAAATCACAGCCATATATAGACAAAGGAATCAAAAAAGTACTTTTTTCAGCACCTGCAAAAGATAAAGAGACACCGACATTTGTCATGGGTGTAAATGAACATGAATATGCTGGACAAAAGATTGTTTCTAATGCAAGTTGTACCACTAACTGTTTAGCTCCTGTTACAAAAGTAATAGATGATGTTTTTGGTATTGAAAAAGGTTTAGTAACAACTGTTCACTCTTATACAAATGATCAAAATATACTTGATGTAAAACACAAAAAAGATCCACGTCGTGCAAGAGCAGCTGCTGTGAATATGATACCTACCACTACAGGTGCAGCAAAAGCGATAGGGCTTGTAATGCCACACTTAGCAGGTAAACTAAATGGTCAATCTATACGTGTACCAACCCCAGATGTATCTATGATAGATTTGAATGTTATTGTGAAAAAAGATACTACAAAAGAAGAGGTCAATGCAGCATTTGAAGCGGCACAAAATGGTAAAATGGCTGATTATATTTTGGTAGATCATGACAAAAGAGTTTCTGCAGATTTTATAGGGTGTCCGATTAGTGCTATCGTGGCTGGAGATTTAACTCAAGTAGTAGATGGCAATCTTGTAAAAGTGATGGCATGGTATGACAATGAGTGGGGATATAGTTGTAGATTGATTGATATGGCAGCACATATCGCAAAATCATAAAGGAAGATGATGGAATTATTATCAATTAAAGAGTTAGATTTAGAAGGAAAACGTGTATTAATCCGTTGTGATTTTAATGTACCAAAAGATGAATTTGGCAATATCAGCGATGATAGAAGGATTCGTTCTGCATTGCCTACTATTCGTTACTGTATAGATTCTAATTGCAAAATCATACTTGCAAGTCACTTTGGCAGACCAAAACCAGGTGAATGGAATGAAGAAAAAGATACATTAAAACCTGTAGCAAAAAGACTAAAAACACTATTAAAGCAAGAGATCGTCATGGCGGAAAATGTCGTTGGTGATGATACAATTGAAAAATCAAATAACCTTGAAGCTGGAGAGATTTTGTTACTTGAAAATCTTAGATATAATCCAGGTGAGACAACAAATGATGAAGAATTTGCAAAGCGTTTAGCTTCTATGGCAGATTTTTATATCAATGATGCTTTTGGTGCAAGTCACAGAAAACATGCTTCTATATATGCTTTACCTGCTTTATTTGACAAAGAACATAAAGCGGCAGGTTTTTTGATGCAAAAAGAGGTAAATTTCTTTTATAAATCAGTATTGAATCCGATCCGTCCATTTGTTGCAGTAGTAGGTGGTAGTAAAGTTTCAGGTAAATTACAGGCATTGGTCAATCTAGTAGATAAAATTGATAAGTTGATTATTGGTGGAGGAATGGCGTTTACATTTCTCAAAGCACAAGGTTATGAAGTAGGTAACTCTTTGGTAGAAGATCATTTGATAGAAGATGCGAAAAAGATTATATATCGTGCTATGGGAAGAGGTGTAAAGTTATATCTTCCTGTTGATGTTGTCGTCGCACCTGAATTTGATGAAACAGCTCCTGTAAAATATTTACCAACACAAGAGATTCCTAGTGATTGGATGGGGCTGGATGTCGGACCTGCTAGTAACAGACTTTTTAGAGAAGCTTTAAATGATGCACAAACTATTCTTTGGAATGGACCAATGGGTGTTTATGAAATGGATAAATTTTCTAAGGGATCTTTCATGATGAGTCACTATATAGCTGAATCTCATGCAACTACTATCGTAGGTGGTGGTGATACAGCAGATGTTGTGCAGCGTGCAGGTGATATCGATGAGATGACTTTTATATCCACTGGTGGTGGTGCAAGTTTAGAATTGCTTGAAGGTAAAATGCTTCCAGGAATAGAAGCTGTTAGAAAAGGTGATTAGATGATTATTGCTTCAAATTTTAAAACCAATCATACACGTAATAGTACTTATGCGTATCTTGCAACATTACAAGAATTTATTACGAAAAAAGATAGTAAACAAGATATTTATATTTTTCCTCCATCAACTGCGTTGGATGGGTTTACACTTTCATCGCAAATTCATGTAGGTGTACAAAATGCGTATCCTGTGGAAAAAGGATCTTTTACAGGTGAGATTGGTTTGGAGCAGATCAATGAATTTGGATTAAATACGATTTTGATAGGACATAGTGAGAGAAGACATATTTTAGGTGAGAGTCAAGCTTTATGTGCAAAGAAATTTGATTACTTTAAAGAACAAGATTTTGAGATTGTTTATTGTATCGGTGAACCTTTGGAAGTTAGAGAAAAAGGTATCGATGAGGTGATGGCATATAATCTTAAACAATTAGAAGGTATCGATCTTTCATATGATAAATTGATTGTTGCGTATGAGCCTGTCTGGGCAATAGGTACAGGTGTCAGTGCATCTGTACAACAGATAGAAGAGACATTAGGAAAATTGCATCAAAAAGTGAAAGCTCCACTTTTATACGGTGGTAGTGTAAACGTATCTAGTGTAAAAGAGATTTTAGAGATTGAGCACTGTGAGGGTGTTCTTGTTGGAACAGCAAGCTGGGATGTGGATAGCTTTTGTCAAATGATAGAAATAGCTGATTCTATCTAATAAGTATGGGAGTTTAGACTCCCAATTCGATTAATTCTTCAGAGTATTTATCTGCGGTGTATTGTTCATAATTACTTTTATAATATTTGTAATGTTGTGAATCTTTATGTCCTTGTAGTGCTTCATCATTTTCCCAGGTCTCAATAACTACAAAAGTATTTGGAGTTTGTGCTTTTTGATAGATATGATAAAGCAAACAACCTTTCTCTTCTTGTGATGGTTTGACCATATCTGTCAATAATTTTTTTAAAATCTCAATCGAATCATCTTTTGCTATAAATACAACTTTTTTAGTTTGTGCCATTGTCTTCCTTTTTTTTAATGTAGTATATCAAATTAAAACAACAATTTTGTTATAATTATTACCGCACCAACTAATATTCTGAAATTTGATGCAATCAATTTTGTTCATAATCGAGGCAGATTTTTGCAGGACTAGCCGTAGCTAATTCAAAGAAATCTAACGAAGAGTATGGACAAAAGTGATTGCACCCTTCGGGGAGAAGCATATGTGGCAATCTGTAAGCAGATAAATTTTTGAATTAACTACGGTTAGTCCTTCAAATTTCTCTGCTCACATCTCACCACATCTGCTTCTCTCAAATTTTCAGAATATTAGTTGGTGCGGTAATAAGCATTAATACTTAGGAAAATACATGAACTTATATGATAAAGATAATAGATTTAACTTAGCAAATATAGTAACTTTTGCCAATATTACATTTGGTGTTATTGCGATGTATTTTATTCAAGAGGGTAACTTTACAGTTGCTATTATATTAGCCTGGATTGCTGGTGGATTTGATATATTAGATGGAAAGATCGCAAGAAAATACAATCTCTCATGTGAATTTGGTGTACAACTTGACTCTTTCGCTGACTTTATATCTTTTGTTGTCATGCCTGCATTTTTGCTTTTTTATGCTCTTGAAAAATCAAATGGATTTGAACTTTTTATCTCTGGAGTTGTTTTTATCTATTATATTATCAGTGGATTAAGACGTTTGATAGAGTTCAATCTTAAAAGTGAAGCGGGAAGTGTAACAAAATATTTTGAAGGTGTACCTACTCCGTTAGGTGCTATTTTATTGTGGGTTTTGTATTTGTTGTACTCTTTTGGAATAATTAGTAACATATATATTATCTTAACGCTTGTAATATTTGTAGCATATTTATTAAATTCAAAAGTCAAAATTCCACATCCCTAAAATAGAAGTTGTGTAATTATTTTAAGTTTTTCTGAATTATATGAATTTAAATAGTTGAATATATTTCATTTTATATTTATGCATTTCCTTTTAAAAAGGAACAAAATCTCTCTAAAAAGAAATAAAATCCCCTAAAATATTGACTTTATAGTATTTATATAGTATACTCCCCGTTCAAATTTGCGTCAGATTAACGTCTGACAAGTTCTTTTAAGGGAAATTGATGGAAAAAATTAGACTTAAGCTTAAAGCTTATGATCACAGAGTTTTAGACAGATCTGTTGCAGCTATCGTTGATGCTGTCAAGAGAACAGGTGCAGAAATCAGAGGTCCGATCCCTCTACCTACAAAGATCAAAAAGTATACAGTACTTAGATCTCCTCATGTAAACAAAGATTCACGCGAACAATTTGAAATGCGAATGCATGCAAGACTTATCGATATCGTTTCAGCAACAACTGATACAGTTGATTCATTGATGAAACTTGATTTGGCTCCAGAAGTCAATGTCGAAGTCAGAGCGATGAAATAAGGATAGATGATGGAATATATAGTAGAAAAAATCGGAATGACAAGAACAGTAACAGTTCCAGCTGTATCTGTAACACTTGTAAAAATAGTAGAAGCAAAAGTTGTTGAAGTAGATGAAAATAAAAGAGCACTTGTTGCTTATAGTAATGGAAAATCTACAAATAAAGCCGTAAACGGTCAACAAAAAAAATATAGTCTCTCTTCAGAATTTAATAGATTTATCTCTTTAGATGTAGCAAATACAGAAGCAGGTGATTTAGATACTGCTCCATTATCAGATGCTAAAGTGGTAAAAACTACATTTAATTCTAAAGGTAGAGGTTTTAGTGGTGCGATAAAAAGACACGGTTTTGCTGGTGGTCCAGGAGCACACGGTTCTAGATTTCACAGACGTGTAGGTTCAATCGGTAATGCTGAGTGGCCAGGTCGTGTTCAAAAAGGTAGAAAAATGCCAGGACACTATGGTAATACAAAAGTAACAGTAAAAAATGAAATTGTTTCATTTGATGCAGAAACTGGTGTTGTAGCACTTAAAGGTGCAGTACCAGGTGCAAATGGTGCATTAGGTAAGATAAGGATAGTAAAATGAGTAAAGCAATAGTACTAGATGATAATCTTAAAAAAAGTGGTGAAGTAGCACTTCCTGAAACATTTATGGAAGCAAATTCTCACAACTTGTACTTGTATGTAAAATCTTATCAAGCAGCTTTAAGAGCAAATACAGCTAAAGCAAAGACAAGATCAGAAGTAAGTGGTGGTGGTAAAAAACCATTTGCTCAAAAAGGTGGCGGACGTGCTCGTGCAGGTTCTACAAGAAGTCCTATTTGGGTAGGCGGTGGTGTATCACATGGTCCTAAAAACAATAGAAACTATAATCAAAAAATCAATAAAAAACAAAAAAGAGCAGCATTAGAGTGTGCTATCGCTGAAAAAGCTAACAATGGTAAACTTTTTGTTGTTGATATGATTTCTGTTGAGTCAGGTAAAACTAAAGATGCAGCAAATATATTAAAACAATTAAATGTTAGAGATGCATTAATCGTTAAAGAGTTGATTGATGAAAAAAGTTTCTATGCATTTAGAAATCTTAAAGATGCATATTTGGTTGAATCAAATGAACTTAATGCTTATACTGCAACAGCATTTGATGCAGTAGTAATCGAAAAAAATGTATTTGAACAATTAACAAAAGAGGGCTAAGATGGCAGATATTACAGATATTAAATCAATTTTATACACTGAGAAAAGTTTAGGCCTTCAAGAAGACGGTGTTGTAGTTATACAAACAAGTCCAAGAATGACCAAAAATGGTTTAAAAGAGGTTCTTAGAGAATACTTCGGTTTTGTTCCATTGAGAGTTAATTCAATGAGAATGAATGGTAAAGTAAAAAGATTTAAAGGTATCGAGGGTAAAAGAGAAGATTATAAAAAATTCTATGTTAAGTTACCTGAAGGTGCAAAAATAGAAAGTTTGGAGGTATAAGATGGCGATTAAATCATATAGACCTTATACGCCTTCACGAAGATATATGACTGGTCTTGACTCAAGCGATATTACTGCTAAGCCAAGTGTACCTAGTCTTCTTAAAAAACTTCCAAGAAGTGCAGGTAGAAATAGTAATGGTAGAATCACTTCTCGTCATAGAGAAGCAGGTGCAAAAAAACATTACAGAATAATTGATTTTAAAAGAAGAAAATTTAATATTCCTGGAACAGTATCAGCGATAGAATATGATCCATATAGAAACTGTAGAATTGCATTGATTACATATGCAGATGGTGAAAAAAGATATATTATTCAACCATCAGGATTAAAAGTTGGTGATACTATTGAATCAGCAGAAGCAGGACTTGATATCAAACCTGGTAATGCGATGAAAATGAAAAATATCCCAGTAGGTACTATCATTCACAATATCGAGATGAAACCTGGTAAAGGTGCTCAGATAGCAAGAAGTGCTGGTGGTTATGCACAACTTATGGGTAAAGAAGAAAAATATGTTGTACTTAGATTGCCAAGTGGTGAAATGAGACAAATTCTTTCAGAGTGTATGGCAACAGTCGGTACAGTTGGTAATGAAGACTGGGCAAATGTTGTTATTGGTAAAGCAGGTAGAAACCGTCATAGAGGTATCAGACCTCAGACACGTGGTTCTGCAATGAACCCAATCGATCACCCACACGGTGGTGGTGAAGGTAAAACTAATGCTAGTAGACATCCTGTAAGTCCATGGGGTATGCCGACTAAAGGTTATAAAACTAGAAGAAAAAAAGCTAGTGATAAACTCATTATCTCAAGAAAGAAAGGAAGATAGATGGCTAGAAGTCTAAAAAAAGGTCCATTTGTTGACGATCACTTGATTAAAAAAGTGTTAAAAGCAAAAGAGAGCGGTGATAAAAAACCAATCAAAACCTGGTCTAGAAGAAGTATGATTCTTCCTGATATGATTGGGTTTACATTTTCTGTACACAATGGAAGAAACTTTGTTCCTGTATATATCACAGAAAATCATGTTGGATATAAATTAGGTGAATTTGCACCTACAAGAACATTTAAGGGTCATAAAGGCTCTGTTCAAAAGAAAATAGGTTAAGGGTGAGAGATGAGTAAAGCAACGTTAAAATTTATTAGACTTTCTCCAACCAAAGCAAGATTGATTGCAAGAGAAGTTCAGGGAATGAATGCTGAATTAGCATTGGCTTCATTGGAATTTATGCCAAATAAAGCAGCAGGTATCATTTCAAAAGTGATTGCATCAGCAGTTGCAAATGGTGACTATGAACCAGAAGAAGTAAGTATCATCTCTTGTAGAGTTGATAAAGGTCCAGTTCTTAGAAGATTTAGACCAAGAGCCAGAGGTAGTGCTTCACGTATTTTAAAACCTACATCACATATCATGGTAGAAGTTGGTACTGTTGTAGAAACAAAAAAAGAAGCTCCTAAAAAAGATGCAAAAAAAGAAGCTAAAAAAGAGGTAAAAAAAGAGACCCCTAAAGCTGAAAAAAAAGCTCCAGCAAAAAAAGCTGCTAAATCTGTTGACTTGAGTGATCTTAAATTACTTTCAGGTGTAGGACCTGCAATGGAGAAAAAACTTCATGCAGAAGGTATCACGACAATTAACCAAATAGCTGAAATGACAACTGAGCAAATTGCTGAGCTTGATGCAAAGATTGGTGTAAAAGGTAAAATCGAAGATACATGGAAAAATGAAGCAAATGAGCTAATTAAAAATAATGAGAAGGAGTCTTAAAGATGGGTCAAAAAGTTAATCCTATTGGTCTAAGACTTGGGCTAAACAGAAACTGGGATTCAAGATGGTATCCATCTTCTGAGACTGCTGTTGCTAATGTCGGTGAAGACCATAAAATTAGAACTTTTATAAAAAAAGAGTTGTATTATGCTGGCGTTAGTCAAATAATTATCGAAAGAACTGCCAAAAAATTACGTGTTACTATTGTAGCTGCACGTCCTGGTATTATTATCGGTAAAAAAGGTGCTGATATTGAAAAACTAAGAGCTAAACTAAATAAATTGGTTGGTAAAAGTGTAAATGTCAATATCAAAGAAGAGAGAAAACCACAAGCTTCAGCACAGCTTGCAGCTGAAAATGTTGCAACACAGCTTGAAAGACGTGTAGCTTTTAGACGTGCTATGAAAAAAGTTATCCAAGGTGCTATGAAAAGTGGTGCTAAAGGTATCAAAGTTTCAGTTGCTGGTCGTCTTGGTGGTGCAGAGATGGCAAGAACAGAATGGTATCTTGAAGGACGTGTTCCACTTCATACACTAAGAGCAAAAATTGATTACGGTTTTGCAGAAGCACATACTACATACGGAATTATCGGTGTTAAAGTATGGATTTTTAAAGGTGAAGTACTTGCTAAAGGTATTGCTCCTGAGCCAAAAGCTAAACCTAGAAAAAGAAGAGGTGAATAACCATGTTGATGCCAAAACGTACAAAATACAGAAAACAGCAAAAAGGTAGAAATAGAGGGAAATCTTACAGAGGTAACTCTATTGCTTTTGGTGAAATTGCACTTAAAGCTACTGAAGGTGGAAGAATAGATTCACGTCAGATAGAAGCTGCGAGGATTGCAATGACAAGACACGTAAAAAGACAGGCAAAATCTTGGATTCGTGTTTTCCCTGATAAACCTTTAACTGCTAAACCACTTGAAACAAGAATGGGTAAAGGTAAAGGTGCTGTAGATAAATGGGTTATGAATATTAAACCCGGAAGAATTATTTTTGAGATGGCTGGTGTTAGTGATGAGTTGGCTCGTGAAGCTCTTACTCTTGCAAAACACAAGTTACCTTTTAAAACAAAAATCGTAACTCGAGAGAATGAAAATGAAATATACTGATTTAGATGGTAAAGACGCTAAAGCGTTAAACGAGTTGTTAAAAGAGAAAAAGTTGTTGCTATTTAAACTTAGATCAAAGTTACAAACAATGCAACTTACTAATCCTAATGAGATTAAAGAAGTAAGAAAAGATATTGCTAGAATTAAAACTGCATTATCTGCACTTAAAAATGAAGTTAAGGCATAAAAGATGGCTTTAAAAGAGATACAAGGCACAGTAGTAAAAAAAGCTGGTGACAAAACTGCAACAGTTTTGGTAGAGAGAAAAGTGGTTCATCCAAGATATCACAAAATCGTAAAAAGATTTAAAAAATATCTAGTTCATGATGAAAATAATCAGACAAATGTCGGAGATACGATTTCTGCTATAGAGTGCAGACCTATTTCAAAAACAAAATCTTTTAGATTAAAAGAGATTGTTGCAACAGGAGTGAAATAATGATACAAGGTTTTACTAGACTAGCTGTTGCTGATAACAGTGGCGCTAAAGAGATCATGTGTATTAAAGTACTTGGTGGTTCTAAAAGAAGATACGCAAGTGTTGGTGATGTTATTGTGGCTTCTGTTAAAAAAGCAATTCCAAATGGAAAAGTGAAAAAAGGACAGGTAATCAAAGCAGTAATCGTTCGTACTAGAAAAGAAGTACAAAGAGAAAACGGTTCATTGATTAGATTTGATGAAAATGCAGCAGTAATTTTAGATGCAAAAAAAGAGCCTATTGGAACACGTATTTTTGGTCCAATTGGTCGTGAAGTAAGATATGCAGGTTATATGAAAATTGTATCACTTGCACCGGAGGTATTGTAATGGCAGTTAAATTCAAGATTAAAAAAGGTGATCAAGTAAAGATTATTGCTGGTGATGATAAAGGTAAAGTTGCTGAAGTATTAAAAGTAATGCCAAAAACATCACAAGTAATTGTTGCTGGTTGCAAAATTGCAAAAAAAGCGATTAAACCAACTGAAGAAAATCCTAAGGGTGGTTTTGAAAATAAAGAGATGCCTATTCATATTTCAAATGTAGCAAAAGTGGAAGGGTAAACGATGGTTGTTAGATTAAAAGAAAAATATGCAAACGAAATCAGACCAGCTTTGGTTAGTGAATTTGATATCAAAAATCCTATGCAAGTACCTGGATTAGAAAAAATTTCTATCAGTGTCGGTGCAGGTGAAGAGGCTAAAGATTCTAAAATATTACAAAATATTCAAGATACTATCTCTTTAATTGCTGGACAACACGCAGTTGTTACAAAAGCAAAAAAATCAATTGCTGGTTTTAAACTAAGAGAAGATTTTCCAATTGGTGTAAAAGTTACACTAAGAGGGGACAGAATGTATACATTTTTAGATAAATTGATCGCTATTACTTTACCTAGGGTAAAAGATTTCAGAGGGTTACCTAGAAATGGATTTGATGGTCGTGGAAATTATAGTTTTGGTTTGGATGAGCAACTTGTTTTCCCAGAAGTCAAGTTTGATGATATCATCAAAACACACGGTATGAATATCACTTTTGTTACTACAACAGAAGATGACAAAGAAGCTTTTAAATTATTGGAATTGGTTGGAATTCCATTTGAAAAGGGACGTGCATAATGGCAAAGAAATCAATGATCGCAAAAGCGAAAAGAACGCCTAAGTTTGGTGTGAGAGCATACACAAGATGTCAAATCTGTGGTAGACCTCATTCTGTATATAGAGATTTTGGTATTTGTAGAGTTTGTTTTAGAAAAATGGCAAATGAAGGCAAATTACCTGGAATCAAAAAATCAAGTTGGTAAGGAAAAAGCATGGTAAATGATCTTGTATCAGACGCATTAACAAGAATTAGAAATGCTTCTATGAGAAAGTTAGAAGTTACAGAACTTCTTCACTCTAAACTTGTTGAATCAGTTGTTAAAATTTTTCAAGAAAAAGGGTATGTTGAGTCATTCAATATCAAAGAAGATGGAAATAAAAAATTTATAAAAGTTGTTTTGAAATATGATGACAATGGTAATCAAGTAATCAATGAAGTTAAAAAAATCTCTAAACCAGGTCGTCGTGTTTATAAACCGGCATCTGAAATCAAAAGATTTAAAAATGGTTATGGAACTATTGTAGTTAGTACTTCAAAAGGTGTACTAAGTAACGACGTTGCACACAAAGAAGGTGTTGGTGGCGAAGTTATCTGTAGTATATGGTAGAGTCAATGTTTTTACGGCATTCGATTTAATCGTAGACAAGTAAAAAGGAAAAAAATGTCAAGAATAGGTAAACAACCGGTTGTAATTCCAGCTGGAATTGATGTAAAACTTGATGGTTCAGTACTATCATTTAAAAAGGGTAATGTTGAAAAATTACTCGATACAAAAAACTTTGTAGGTGTAAAAGTAGAAGGCAATGAAGTATTGTTTTCTACAAAAGGTGATGATAGACAATCTCGTGCTTTTTGGGGAACATTCAGATCATTAGCAAACAATATTGTTATAGGTCTTACAGATGGTTATGAGAAAAAACTTGAAATCAATGGTGTTGGTTATAGAGCAGCAGTAAAAGGCAATGTACTTGAATTGCAACTAGGCTTTTCTCACCCAATCAACTATGAATTTCCAAAAGATATATCTATTACAGTTGAAAAAAACCTTATTACTATTAAGGGTGATGATAAGCAAGTTGTAGGACAAATTGCAGCAGAGATTAGAGGTTTCAGACCACCAGAACCATACAAAGGTAAAGGTGTCAAGTATGCTGACGAAGTTATTGTCAGAAAAGCCGGTAAAACAGCAGCGAAGTAGGGGTAAAATATGAGAACAAAATTATTAAAACAAAAAAATGCACTTAAAGCAAGAAGAATCAGAAGAATCAGAGCTAAAGTTTCTGGAACTGCTGATATGCCAAGAGTTGCACTATTTAAATCAAACAGATACCTTTACGCTCAAGCTATTGATGATGTTAATTCAGTGACTTTGGCTAGTGTTGATGGTAAAAAACTAGGTCTTTCTGCGTCTAAAGAAGCTGCAGCTTCTGTTGCAAAAGCATTTGCAGAGAATATGAAAGAAAAAGGTATTGAGAAAGTTGTCTTTGATAGAAGAGGTAATCAGTATCATGGCGTTGTAGCTGCTTTTGCAGAGGCACTTAGAGAAAATGGAATAACACTATAAGGTCAATAACAATGGAAAATATTAATAAAGAAGAATTTGAAGAAGTTATTGTTAACATCGGTAGAGTAACGAAAGTTGTTAAGGGTGGTAGAAGATTTAGATTTACTGCCTTAGTCGTTGTTGGTAATAGAAACGGAATTGTTGGTTTTGGTACAGGAAAAGCAAAAGAAGTTCCTGATGCTATTAAAAAAGGTGTTGATGATGCATTTAAAAATCTTGTTAGAGTAAATGTAAAAGGTTCAACAATTGCTCATGATATTGAATTGAAGTATAATGCAAGCAGAATTTTGCTAAAACCAGCAAGTGAAGGTACTGGTGTAATTGCCGGTGGTGCAACTAGACCAGTTTTAGAATTGGCAGGTATTAAAGATATTTTGACAAAATCATTGGGTTCAAATAATCCTAACAATCTTGTACGAGCGACTGTAAAAGCGCTTGGCATGATCAAACAATAGTAAGGAATAGTCAATGGCACTTGATAATTTAACTCCAGCACCAGGATCAACTAAAAATAGAAAAAGAGTTGGTCGTGGACAAGGTAGTGGTATGGGTAAGACTGCTAGCCGTGGTAACAATGGACAAAAAAGTAGAACAGGGTATAGTAAAAAAAGAGGTTTTGAAGGTGGACAACAACCACTTCAAAGAAGATTACCAAAAGTTGGTTTTACTTCACGTGTTGTAAAACCATATGTAATTAATATTCAAAAAGTAACTAAAGTTGCTGCACTTGATGAAATCACTTTTGAAACTATTAAGAGTGTACATAAAGTACAAGGAAGTGTGAAAAAAATCAAATTGATTGGAAAAGGTGCAAAAGATTTAGCACCAAAAATCAAAGACGAAAATATTACAACTAGCGGTAACTAATCATGAGTAAAGACTTAACAAACAAGATTTTAATTACGTTAGGTTTCTTGTTTGCATATAGGATTTTATCTTATATACCTGTTCCTGGTGTAAATGTTGATGTAATCAAAGCTTTTTTTGATTCTAATTCTAACAATGCACTAGGAATGGTCAATATGTTTAGTGGTAAAGCAGTAAGTAGGCTTAGTATCATTTCTCTTGGTATTATGCCTTATATTACTGCTTCTATTATCATGGAACTCCTCGCAGCAACATTTCCTACGCTTGGTCAGATGAAAAAAGAGCGTGACGGAATGACTAAATATATGCAAATTATTCGTTATGCTACTGTAGTAATTACATTAGTACAAGCTGTTGGTGTCTCAATGGGGCTTCAAAGTATGGGACATGGCGGTGAAAGTGCTATCATGATTGACATGAGTTTGTTTGTTCCTATCGCAGCTTTTTCTATGCTTACAGGTACTATGCTTTTGATGTGGATTGGTGAACAAATCACACAAAGAGGTATTGGTAATGGTATTTCATTAATCATTTTTGCTGGTATTGTTTCTGGTATTCCATCTGCTATAGGCGGTATGGTAAATCTTATCAATACAGGTGAGCTTAACTTCCTGGTTGTAATTGGAATTTTAGTTGTGATTTTTGCAACAATTGGTGCGATTATCTATGTTGAACTTGGTGAACGTCGTGTACCTATCTCATATTCTCGTAAAACAATGATGCAAAATCAAA
Source organism: Campylobacterales bacterium (assembly GCA_026985685.1). Taxonomy (GTDB): domain Bacteria; phylum Campylobacterota; class Campylobacteria; order Campylobacterales; family QNZT01; genus QNZT01. The sequence goes on from JALSQA010000451.1 coordinate 20,058, forward strand.
ACAAAAGAGTTATGAACTACATTCCGATCAAAGTAAACCTTAGTGGTGTTATTCCGCCTATTTTTGCTTCAGCAGTATTGATGATGCCTTCAACTTTAATGTCTGGAAGTACAAATCCTTATGTTCAAAAGATTGCAGATTTATTAAGCCCAAATGGTTATTTATTTAATATTTTGATGTTTATGGGTGTAATATTCTTCGCATATTTTTATGCTTCTATTGTATTTAATGCAAAAGATATTTCTGAGAACCTTAAAAAACAAGGTGGGTTTATTCCTGGTGTAAGACCTGGAAAAAGTACAGCTGAATTTATAAATGAAGTAGCAAGTAGATTGACATTAGGTGGTGCTATATATCTTGGTTTGATCTCTACATTACCATGGATTTTAGTCAAAACTATGGGTGTACCATTCTATTTTGGAGGAACTGCTGTTTTGATTGTAGTTCAAGTTGCACTTGATACTATGAGAAAAATTGAAGCACAAATTTATATGAATAAATATAATTCTTTAAATTCGCTAGGACTTTAGAGTCATGGCAATATCCATAAAGAAACCCTTAGAAATTGAAAAACTAAGGGTTTCTAATTCTTACGTTGCAAAAACTCTTAATCATCTTCGTACATATATCCGACCGGGTATGACACTCAAGCAAATTAATGAAATGGGTGAAGATTTTATCGCTTCACTTGATGCAAGACCTGCCTTTAAAGGTTTGTATGGTTTTCCTGCTGGTGTTTGTACTTCTCTAAATGAAGTTATTATTCATGGTATTCCGTCAGATGAAGTTATCAAAGAAGGTGATATATTAGGTTTAGATATAGGTGTTGAAAAAGATGGCTGGTATGGTGATGCTGCTATAACTCTTCCTATCGGAAAAATCTCAGATGATGATCAAGCTCTTATTGACTGTTCTTATGATGCTTTAATGCATGCTATTTCTGTTATAAAAACAGGTATGCGATTTAAAGAGTTGAGTTTAGAATTGGAGACTTTTATACTTGATCGTGGTTTTGTCCCTTTAAAAGGATTTTGTGGTCATGGTATAGGTAAAAAACCTCATGAAGAACCAGAAATTCCAAATTATCTTGAGGGTAAAAATCCAAAACAAGGTCCTAAAATAAAAAATGGTATGGTTTTTTGTTTAGAGCCTATGATTTGTCAAAAAAGTGGTGTAGCAACTATCGATGAAAAAGACAAATGGTCAGTACGCAGTGAAGATGGTTTTAGAGGAAGTCATTATGAGCATACTGTTGCTGTTATCAATAATAAAGCAGAAATACTTTCTGTAGAATAAAAATTTTGAAAAGGAGAATACATGGCTAAAGATGATGTTATTGAAGTTGATGGAGTTGTGATCGAAGCGTTGCCAAATGCAACTTTTATGGTTGAACTTGAAAATGGGCATAAAGTGCTTTGTCATATCGCAGGAAAAATGCGTATGCACTATATCAAGATCATGCTTGGTGATAAAGTAAAAGTAGAACTTACACCATACAGTTTAGATAAAGGTCGTATTACATTCAGATATAAGTAAATATTTATTTTTATTTGGATATAATCCGGCTCTTTTATTAGAATGACGAAACTACATGAAGAGTAATTGCAAAAAGTCCACTGTTTTTTCAATTACTGGTTTGGATAATTCACTAAACCATATTCGTTCGTTATTTGTCAAGTGGGAAAGAAAAATTTACAGGAGATAACTATGAAAGTTAGACCATCCGTTAAAAAAATGTGTGATAATTGTAAAATTATCAAACGTAGAGGTGCAGTCAGAGTGATTTGCAAAAACCCTAAACATAAACAGAGACAAGGATAATCAATGGCTAGGATTGCTGGTGTAGATTTACCGAAAAAAAAGAGAATAGAATACGGATTGACGTATATATTTGGAATCGGACTTAAAAGCTCAAGAGATATTTTAAATAAAGTTGGTATTTCATTGGACAAAAGAGTTCATGAATTAACAGAAGATGATATTGCTGCAATTAGAAATGAAATTCAAAATACTTACCAGGTAGAAGGTGATCTTCGTAAAAAAGTTGCTATGGATATAAAAGCATTGATGGATCTTGGAAGTTATAGAGGACTTAGACACAGAAGAGGATTGCCAGTACGTGGTCAAAAAACAAAAACAAATGCTAGAACCAGAAAAGGTCGTAAAAAGACTGTTGGTTCAGCTACTAAGTAACGGAGCAATATAATGGCAAAAAGAAAAGTTACAAGAAAAAAAGTAGTTAAGAAAAATATTGCAAAAGGTATCGTACATATCGCTGCTACATTTAATAACACTATGATAACAATTACTGATGAAATGGGAAATGCAATTGCGTGGAGCAGTGCAGGTGGTTTAGGTTTTAAAGGAAGTAAAAAATCTACTCCTTATGCAGCTCAACAAGCAGTTGAAGATGCAATGGCTAAAGCAATGGAACACGGTATCAAAGAAGTTGGTATTAAAGTTCAAGGACCAGGATCAGGACGTGAAACTGCTGTCAAAAGTGTTGGAGCAATAGAAGGTATTAAAGTATTGTTTTTAAAAGATGTCACACCATTACCACATAATGGTTGTAGACCTCCAAAAAGAAGAAGAGTGTAGGGGTAGGATATGGCAAGATATAGAGGACCAGTAGAAAAAATCGAAAGAAGACTCGGTGTATCTCTCGCACTTAAAGGTGAGAGAAGATTAGCAGGTAAAAGTGCACTAGATAAAAGACCTTATCCACCAGGACAACATGGACAAAGAAGAACAAAAGTTAGCGAATATGGTTTACAGCTTCGTGAAAAACAAAAAGCTAAGTTCATGTATGGTGTTAGTGAAAAACAATTTAGAAGATTGTTTTCTGATGCAAATAGAATGGAAGGAAATACAGGTGCTAACTTGATTTCACTTCTTGAAAGAAGACTTGACAATGCTGTTTATAGAATGGGATTTGCAACAACTAGAAATTTTGCTAGACAACTTGTTACACATGGACATATCCTTGTAGATGGTAAAAAAGTTGATATTCCTTCATATAGAGTAAAACCAGGTCAAAAAATTGAAGTCAAAGAGAAATCAAAAACTAATCCTCAAGTAGTTAGAGCAGGTGAATTAACAGCACAAACTGGTATAGTTCCTTGGGTAGATGTTGAGATTGATAAAAAATATGGTATTTTTACAAGATTACCAGAGAGAGACGAAGTAGTTATACCAGTAGAAGAGAGACTCATCGTAGAGCTTTACTCTAAATAAGCATAAGGGATTAAAAGATGAAAAAGATTACAACATCTTTGTATATGCCGCATGAAATTGAGATAGAAAAGATTGATGAAAACAGGGTAAAAATATTTACTTACCCTTTTCAAAGTGGATTTGCCGTTACTGTGGCACATCCGCTTCGTCGTCTTCTACTTGGAAGTTCAGCAGGATATGCAGTAACCGCATTGAAAATTGACGGTGTTACACATGAATTTGATTCTATTAGAGGAATGTTAGAAGATGTTTCGTTATTTATCATTAATTTGAAAAATATTCGATTCAAAATCAAAGACGATTCAAATAAAGTAGAAGTCAATTATAGTTTTACTGGTTTCAAAGAGATCAAAGGTTCTGACCTGGACAATGAAAGTGTCGAAGTTGTAACACCAGATGTACATTTGGCTACAATTAATGAAGATGCACAACTGAATTTTTCAATTATTATTGAAAAAGGTATTGGTTATGTCCCAAGTGAAGATTTGAGAGATAATTTACCTGAAGATTATATTGGTGTGGATGCATTTTTTACACCTGTAGTAAAAGCTATATATAGTATTGAAAATATGTTGGTTGAAGATGATCCTACATTTGAAAAGATTGTTTTTGATATCCAAACTGATGGACAAATTCCTCCTATTCAAGCGTTTAAAGAATCAATAGAAGCACTCAATGAGCAAATATCTATTTTTTCAAAAGCCATGGATATTGATGTGAGTGTTCCACAGGATGATTATGAAAATTCAGTAGAATTGAAAAAATTGTTACAAGATGTAGAAGCATTAAGCTTAAGTGCGAGAAGTTTCAATTGTCTTGATCGTGCAAATATCAAACACATAGCTGAACTTTCACTTATGAGTGAATTAGAATTAAAAGGATTAAAAAACCTTGGTAAAAAATCTTTTGAAGAGATTACAAGCAAATTAGAAGCTTTGGGATTTCCTGTGGGATATCAATTTGAAGAAGGTTTCTTAAAAGTTTTAAATAAAAAATTACAAGAATTAAAATCACAAGCTGGGGATGCATAAATGAGACATAGACATGGATATAGAAAATTAGGGAGAACTTCAAGTCACAGAAAAGCTTTACTGAAGAATATGTCTATCGCTTTGATTAAAAGTGGAAAGATAGAAACTACAGTACCTAAAGCAAAAGAACTTAGAAGTTATTTTGAAAAATTAATTACAAAAGCTAGAGTTGGTGATGCAAACTCTCATAAAGCTATTTTTGCTGCATTGCAAGATAAAGAGTGTACAAAAAAGTTGATTGAAGAGATCGCACCAGAGTATAAAGAAAGAAATGGTGGATATACCAGAATCACAAGAACAAGAATCAGACGCGGAGATGCATCTGAAATGGCTTTTATCGAATTGGTATAAAGCTTATATTTGTAGAGAAGTTACTTAACTTCTCTACTTCCTTCATAAATTCATATTATTAAACTTCATATTTAAATATATTTTGATACAATCGTTATAACAATACAACACAAATAAGGGAAAT
>JALSQA010000452.1 GCA_026985685.1 Campylobacterales bacterium
AATTTTTTACTTTTCAAAGCTAACATGATCGCATACCAGAGCTCATGAATAGCCCTGGTATAAAATTTTTCACTATCATATTCTTTTTGATAAATATAATAAACACTAACATTTTTACTAAATTGAAAATCATGAGGACGTACACCTTTTTCACTAATACAAATTATGTTAATTTTGTATTTTTTTTCCAATTCTCTGACAAGTGCCAGGATTCTATTTGTTCCGGCACAGTTTTCAGGTATAAAATTCCCAGTCAAAAAATTAATTGTCTTCATGTCAGCACTATAACCTTTACTCCGTTCTTTACACGATTTTTGTATTAATTCATAAATTATAAATATAATATATAAATTATTCTTTATTTCAGTTTAGATAAGAAAGCGAAACTCCATCTTTTTTATTTTATTAAAATAATTTAATAACTTTTGGATAAATACAATATATTAACATCTAAAAAAAATTTTTAGATGTTACATTTTGAAATATCAATATCTTTTGTCTCTTTACCAAGCAGTTTATAAACACAATTATAAATTCCACTAACAGTAAATCCAAAATGTTTAAATAATTCATTTGCATCACCACTAGCACCAAAACTTTCCATTCCACAAACTAAATCAGCATAACGGTAAAACTCTTGTGCACTAGCTGCTTCAACTGCTAAAACTTTAGTATTTGGATCAATCACTTTTTCTATATATGATTTATCTTGTTCATTAAAAAGATCTAAACAAGGAACACTTACAATATTTGCCATAATACCAGCCTCTTCAAGATGACATCCAGCTTGCAGTGATGGCATCACTTCACTACCAGTAGCCATTATCGTTACTGTTGCATTTTCTCGTCTTTTGATCAAATATCCACCATGCGAGACATCACCAAAATCAACTTTATTTTTCAATGTTTTTAACTTTTGTCTACTCAATACAAAAGCACTTGGTGCATTTAATTCTAATGCTTTTTTCCAACATGCAATATTTTCACTTGCATCAGCAGGTCTAAAAACATACAAATTTGGTAAAGCTCTAAATTGACTTAAGTGCTCGATAGGTTCATGTGTTGGACCATCTTCACCTACACCAATACTATCATGTGTCCAAACAAAATATGTTTTCAACTTCATCAATGCAGCTAATCTAACCGCTGGTTTAAGATAATCACTAAAAACAAAAAATGTAGCACTAAATGGTATAAAAAGTCCATATAAACTTATAGCGTTACAAATTGCTCCCATTGCGTGTTCACGAATACCAAAATGAAAATTTCTTCCATTTGGATAATCCCCCATATTGGCAAGATAAGTTTTATTTGATGGAGCAAGATCTGCACTTCCACCAACAAAACCAGGAACAGCTCTTGCTATGGCATTTAATATCTTATGATTACTATCTCTAGTAGCAACACCAACGCCCTCTTCAAATGAAGGCCACTGAATTTTATTAAAATCTGGATTTTCTAAAGCTTCAAGAGTAGCATTTTGCTCTGCTAATGGTGCTTCTGTTAAAAGTTTATTCCATTGTCTTTGTGCCAAATCTCCCTTTTCTATCGCACAACGAAAACGAATCAAAACTTCTTCTGGAATATAAAAATGCTCATTTGGATCAAAACCTGCTTTTTCTTTTGATTTTTTGATCTCTTCTTCACCTAAAGGAGCTCCATGAGTATGTGCTTCACCTTCCATTGTTGCAGAACCTTTGGCAATAATAGTTCTAGCTATAATCAAACAAGGTTTAGTTTGTTCAACTTGTATCTCACTTAAAACTGTGTCGATTTCATTATAATCATGACCATCAATACGATAAACTTTCCAGCCTTGTGATTCAAATCTTTGTTTGATATTTTCGCTCAATGCTATCTCTGTATCACCTTCAATTGTGATCTCATTCGAGTCATAAATCATGACTAAATTTTGAAGGTTGTTATGTCCTGCTAACGAACACGCTTCATAACTAATCCCTTCTTCTAAATCTCCATCACCACAAAAACAATAAACTTTATGATCAATTATCTTAGCTGTTTCACTATTTAATAATTTTTGTGCATATTTAGAAGCCATAGCAAAGCCTACTGCATTTGCTACACCTTGACCAAGAGGTCCAGTTGTAACTTCTATTCCTGGTACTTCATGATACTCTGGATGTCCTGGCGTTTTTGAACCAAACTGACGAAAATTCTTCAAATCATCTAAAGATATATCATACCCCCAAAGATGTAATAAAGAATAAATCATAGCACTTACATGTCCACCACTAAAAACAACTCTATCACGATTTAACCATTTAGGATTTTTTGGATTGTGTTTCAAATGCAAACTCAACACTGTTGCTATATCTGCAAGCCCCATTGCTGCACCTGGATGTCCGCTATTTGCCCGTTGTACCATATCTGCAGCCAAAAATCTTATCGTATTTGCCATCTGTGACAACATTTGTTTATTTTCCATAAACCTTTTCCTTATTTAAAATAATAATTTATCATTGATTGTAATTTTAGAGCTAATTTTTCATCTAGTTTTTCTATCATCTCTTCAATCTCATCAATCAATTTTTGTTTTTCTTCTAATGCACCATTCATACCAAGCAAATTTGTAAATGAATTTTTATTAGCATCATTTGATGTTGTTTTGCCTGCTTCTTCATCACTTAAAGTCACATCAATAATATCATCTTGCACTTGAAATAATAAACCTATTTTAAGACCTATTTCATAAAGCAAATCTTCATAAGTACTATCTAAACCTACGATAATTGCACCCATCTTTAAACTAACTGCAATTAACTTTGCAGTTTTATGAATGTGCAAAAATGTTAATTCATCGATATTAAGTTTTTTATTTTCAAAGTAACAATCTATAGCTTGTCCTAAGACCATTCCTTCAGCTCCACCATTTAAGGCTAATTCTTTAATCAATCTAACCTTGATATCAGCATCAAGTGGAGCATCTCCTATCATATAAAAACTATGAGAATTTAGAGCATCACCAACAAGTGTCGCTGTCACTTCATCATAACTAACATGTAAAGTAGGTGCACCTCTACGTAAAGGAGCATCATCAAATGTCGGTAAATCATCATGTATAAGAGAATAGGTATGCAACATCTCAATACCTGCTGCAATAAAATTTGCACCAGGTATTAATAATGGTTCATACGTATCTACTACATGCAATAATATAAGCGGTCTAAACCTTTTACCACCTGCTTGAAACATCTCATGAAGTGCTTTTTGATATGTGGGATGAAAACTTTTTGCCACCGGCAAATGATTTTGTAAAAAATTTTCAAAATTTTGAAGTAGTATTTTGCTTCTATTTTGCAAAAAAAATCCTAATTATGTTATTTTAAAATTTACCAGAAAATCCACCAAGACCGCCAAGCATTTGTGAAGCAGCTAGTTTTTTATCTTCCTCTACCATCTTGTATACATCATTAACTGCACTGATCAATAAAATCTGTAATGAATCTTTATCATCTAAAAGAGAATCATCAATTTCTATATCGATTACTTCACCTTTACCATTTGCAGTTACTTTGATCATACCTCCACCACTTTTGGAAGTAAACTCTTTTCCTTCACTCTGTTCTTGCATTTTTTTAGCTTCTTCCTGGGCACGTTGTAACATTTCACCCATCTTGCTAAAATCCATATTTTCAAACATAATCTTTTATCTCATCTATATTATTTTTTTCATCCAAAAGCACTATATAAGGCTTGAATCGATCTGCCTCTTCAAAAGACATACTAGCATATGCAATAATAATGATTATATCACCTACCTCTGCTTTTCTAGCTGCTGCACCGTTTAGACATATGTCTCTATTGCCGGCTTTTCCCTCGATAACATAAGTTGAAAATCGTTCTCCGTTATTGATATTCACAATATCAACTTTTTGTCCTATTCTAAGCTTTGCAGAATCTATCAACTCTTTATCTATAGTGATAGATCCTACATAGTTCAAGTTCGCATCTGTTACAGTAGCACGATGAAGTTTGCTATATAACATAGTGATGTTCATAAATTTATCTTCCAGCCATCTTCATAGCTTCCATAGGTGCAATAGCTTCATCCCAAAAATCTGGACTGATTAAATACTCCTGCACTGGTTGACCACCTATGATATGTTCATCGATGATTCTTGTAATCTTTTCTTTATCTAAGCCTACATACATATGATGTCCAGGTTCTACTAACATTACAGGACCTTGCTGACATCTGTTTAGACAAGCTGTACGTACTGGCTGTACTGTTGCTATCAAGCCTTTTTGCATTAACGTCTGTCCCAAATGTTGAAACAAATCTTTTGTGTTATCATTTACACAACTTGGTTTTGGCATCCCCGGAGGTGATGATTGTTCGCATTTAAAAATATAAAATGCCGGTTGTGGTATTCCCATATTATTTCCCCTATTTAAATTTTGTATTACTAAAACCCCTAAGTTTAGTAATCTATTTTAATCAATTATCTATTAAATTTTTCTTTTGTTATAGATCTGATTACTTCTCTGTCATCAAAAGGTATCTTTTGATCCCCTATTTCTATAAATTCTTCATCACCTTTACCCAAAACAAGTAATATCTCTTCTTCTTCAAGCTCATCAATAGCCAATTTTATCGCTTCTTTACGGTCTATAACTGTACGTACTATCTCTTTTTTTGATATACCTTCTGCTATTTGATTCACAATATCTAAAGGATCTTCATCTCTTGGATTGTCCATAGTCAAATAAACTTTTTTACCATATCTATTTGCAATACGCCCCATTTGTATACGTTTTGATTGATCTCTGTTACCACCGGCACCAAAAACTATCGATAATTTTTTCTCTTTTAATGAGTCTAGTACTTTATCCATACCATCTGGTGTATGTGCAAAATCAACAATAATCAAAGGTCTTTGGCTAACAACCTCCATCCGACCACTTACACCAGCAAAATTTTCACAAGCTTCACAAATCTCTTTTAATGAATACTCAGAAATCAATTTTACAGAAGCGATAGCTGCTGTTATATTATAAAGATTGAAAAAACCATACAGTGGTGAAAAAAATTCTTCTTGTGTCTCAAAATGTTTAATTGCTGCTGTTATACCATCATTTAGAGAGTAAGCTAATATATTAAATGATGCTGGTACATCCAAAGCATAGGTATATGTATTTTTCATATTAAAATCTATTTTTTTAGCATCTTTGTTGATAAGTTTTTTTGTATCATCACTGAAAAAGCTACTTTTGACTCGCCAGTACTCTTCAAAAGTTTTATGATAATCCAAATGATCTTGTGTAATATTTGTAAACACTTTTAGTGAAAATTTTAATCCTTCGATACGCTCTTGTGCTATTGCATGAGAGCTAACTTCCATGATAAAATATTTACACCCTGCATCTTTTGCACTTTTCATATGCTGCAATGTATTTAGTATTGAAGGAGTAGTTAATGTCTTGCCTTCTACTTTTTCATCATTTATAAAAAATCCTCGTGTACCTTGAAAAGCAACTTTTTCTCCCAAATCAAGTAACATCGAGTAAATAGCAGCAGCTGTTGTTGTTTTACCATTTGTACCTGTGATACCGATTAATGATAATGTATCCAAACCATATATTGAATATAGTTCTTTTGGAGTTATAATAGAAGCAGGATTGGAATCTTTTGCCATTTGTAAATATTTTTTATTCTGTGCTGTCAAAACAAATGCACTCTGCTCATCACAAATGTTAGAATCATCTGTAATAAATTTATATGATTGGTTTTTTATAGGATATATCAAACTTAAATAAGCTCCAGTTCTTGTAATAATTTATAAAATTTTGGATCGTTTGGATAAATAAGCATAGCACTTTCTACATATTGATAAGCAAGGTCTATGAAACTATTATGCATTAGCATCTCTATTAACTCAATAAAATCTTCTTTTTTATATATAATTATTTTTGTACTAAACATCAAGTCTTCTATAGCTCTTTTCACATTTTCACGAGACTGGACATGAGCTATGAAATCATCATAAATAATTCCATCTTCTATAGTAATAATATGCTCTTGAATTGTATGAATCATATTTTCAAAAACATCGTCATTCTCTTCAACTGAATTGATTATATTTTCCATGATTTCATGAGCATTTTGTGCATCCATAAGTTTTGATACTTCATAGTATTCAAAAAGAGCCACTGCTTTATCTTCTTTTTCTGTTGCCATATCTGATAACAAGACACCTATACGTGCTTCTTCATCGTTTGGTGATTCTTTAAGTGCAAGCGAATAATTTAGCATTGCTCGTTTATAGTCACGTTTAAAGAAACTATTACTCGCCAAATCTTTAAATTTACTCATGATACTCAACTATTTGCAATTTCGTCAATCATATTTTCCATTCCCTCAGCAATATTAATCACTTCGATTTCGGGATGGATATCCATTCTTAATTGTCTTTCTATTCCATACTTTAATGTTTGGTTACTAGCAGAACAACCAACACAAGCACCTTGTAGCTGGACAAATACTTTTCCATTTTTTATAGCAAGTAATTTCATACCTCCACCATCAAGTGCAAGCATAGGTTTTACTTTTTCCAAAGATTGTTCAACGACTGGTTTTAGTTCTTCATCTGAAAAAGGTATCATAATATATTTCCCTTATTTGTGTTGTATTGTTATAACGATTGTATCAAAATATATTTAAATATGAAGTTTAATAATATGAATTTATGAAGGAAGTAGAGAAGTTAAGTAACTTCTCTACAAATATAAGCTTTTATACCAATTCGATAAAAGCCATTTCAGATGCATCTCCGCGTCTGATTCTTGTTCTTGTGATTCTGGTATATCCACCATTTCTTTCTTTATACTCTG
>JALSQA010000453.1 GCA_026985685.1 Campylobacterales bacterium
GTCACTAGCTTTACCCGTTTGAATTTTTTCAAAAAAATACGGTTCCCATGCTTTGATAGCAGAATCGTAAACGATATTTACGATGATAGACATTGTCATAGCAATGGTATAGATACCAACTGCTTCTAGGGTGAGGTATTTTGCCAAAAATACTTTATCAGCTGTTCCCATCAAAAATAGTCCTATCACATGAAAAGTCATAGGAAATAGATAAGCAAAAAGCTCTTTTAGTTTCGCTATATCATATGAAAAACTAAGATATCTTTCTTTTATGAAATAGTAAAAGATATAGATACAAAGCAAAAAGAGGATTAAAAGTTCTGCATAAAACTTACCATGCCAGTCAAAATGAAATACGATAATCAACAAAAGAGCCAAACCAAGACTAGAAAACATATAGATAGATTGAAAAAGTGCATATTTGAAAGCATTTTTTTCTAACTGGATGATGGTATTGAAGATATTAAAAATGACAACAAAGAGTGTATATATTGAGATAAGGACTATTAACTCTGATTTGTTTTCAAAATTTGCAAATAGACTATCTTCAAACAAAAACATCAACCCCATACATAAAAGAAAAGTCACTGCTGTAATGATTAGGATATTGTACATATACAATGACATCTTCTCTTTGCCATAAGTGCTAAATTTTGCCATGATGAAGTTAGAAGGCCACAAACCTATATAAATACTTGCAATTGCCACAACAGATACGATAAATCCCAAATGCCCATAATCAGATTTACTAAGATAAAAAGTCAATACAGGCAACAAGAAAAAATTCATCCCCTTGTTTAAAATAGTACTGATAGTAAAGATGAGTGTATTGTTTAATAGTTTATTGTTTAGTAATCTTTTCAAATATCTGCCTTTGCAAGGGATTTTATATAAGAGATTAGGTTTTGTGCACTTTTTTGATAGCCTATCTTTTCGTTTTCAACAGACTTTTCAAGCATATCAAAAATCTCATGCATATAATTTTTATCATCAAATATTTGATTTATAAACGACAATATCGCATCTTCATAACCTCTTTGATCATTAAATTTAGGATAACTATCCCCCAATATCTCTGAAAATATAGGAATATCTGATAAAACAGGAATCGTCCTAAGCCACATAGATTCAACAAGTGGCAATCCATATCCTTCATTTCGTGAGAGAAAAAAACAAAAATGACTCTTTTTATAGAGGCTATTTAACTTATCATCATCAACAAAACCACAAAAATCTAATTCGATATGCTCTAAGTGACTCTCATGAAAAATAGCTGCTGTTTCTGGAGTCTGCTTACCTACTATATGTAAAACAACACTTTTAAATCTATCTTCTTTGCCTAGCTTTGTATCAAAATATTTTAAAAACTTTATGATCCTGTCAAAACCTTTTGAGCGATTGATACGTCCAACTACAACAAGTTCCAACTCGTCACTATCATACTTTTTATATACATCTTCAATATTTGGTCGTGCATGATTTTGGACTTTAAAAGGGATACCATTAGGAAGATATAACATCTTTGTCTGTGTAACATCTATCTCATAATAATTGGCGATATCATCTTTTGTTTGTTTAGATATATAACCGATAGCATCATCAAATCTATACATATACCAAATCAGAAAATCAATATATTTATGAAACTTTGGAGAAAAAAGCTCTGGTGTTTGCTTGATAGTAAGATCATGAATCACCTTAACTCGTCTTCCCCTACTCCAAAACAAAGGCATAGGATTTGGCATAAAAACAACATCATACTTTTTTCGTAAAACTTTGATCTGTGTTTGAGAAATTCTAAAAACAGGATTAGTGTCTTTTATCGATATCAATTTGATATTTTTTTGTTCTTTTGGTAAAAGACGCTCTTTAAACAAGTCAAAAGCACTTTGTGAAAGATATATGTCTATCTCTAGTAACCCATCTTTGACAAGTGGATCTTTTAACAATTCATACACTACATTTTCGATAAATACACTCACCCCATCATACTCTACTATATAACCAGTAGCAATAAAAGCTAACTTATACATCTGTGCTCTTCCCTAGTGCTGTAAGCAATTGTTTGGCTGATTTTTCCCATGAAAATGTTTTTGCTGTTTTGATAGCATTTGTCTGCAATTTCTCTCTCAAAGCTTTATCCTCGATTACTTTTAGAAGTTTTTGTTCCAAAATATTTGTATTTTCTGGTGGATAAAAGAGTGCATTTTCACCATCACGTGCATACTCATTTATCCCTTTTGCATCAGAAGCAACTACTGCACAACCACAAGCCATGGCTTCAAGAGGAGGCAATCCAAATCCTTCCCATATAGAGGTAAAGATATAAATATCACTTTTACGCATAGTATCTGCTATCTCTTTGTCATTTGAGGGGACAATTAGTGTCATACCTTTTAAATCATACTGAGACAAATCATCATGAGATATGATAAAAACTTTTTTAATCTTTTTCTTTATATCTTCTCTTTTTTCAATACGCCTGTAAACAGTTAAAAAATCTTCAAAACGCTTCATAGGATGTTTACGGGCTATCAAACATAAACTAACTTCATCTTTTGCAGTTGCTAAATCATTGCTATAAAAAGATTTATGATTTATAGAAGGATGTACTATATGGTTTTTTACTTCTTTACCTTTTAATTCTACAAATTTTTTGTGGGTAAACTTGGAATTGAAAATATATGTGATATTCTGTTTATATGACAATTTTGTAAAAAATTTATATATCGCTAAAAAAAATCTGTTTTTCAATAAAAGTAAATCATCAAAGATACGATAATCATCTGCCTGAACATAACGATAAAGTTTTGAAAAACGAAAGAACATGAACATTGGTGAGAAGATAGGATCAGTTGTTATTATGATTTCATCTTTATAATTTTTTTGCAAATGAAAAAACATCTGTAGAATATTTTTAATCTTTGCAAATGGTGAGTGTGCTTTTTTACCAATTTTTTCTATCACAATATTTGGATCAATAAAAAAAGAACAATCACTCTGTACATGAGGTATAACAATACGCACATCATAATCATACTTTTGTACCAAAGCATTTGAAAGTTCTACAACAACACGCACGCCACCACCAGTTTTTAACTGTGGTAAGACAAATACTATTTTTTCTCTATTTTCACTCAACTTCTATTTCCTGCGTAATTATTTTTGTTGTTATTTGAGAGTCTGTTTCCTATCAAAATATTTAAAATATTTGGTAACCATTTCTCTAATACTTTATAAATATATATACAGAGTATAATCGTTACAATCGGACAAAGTATATAAAGCATAAAAATAGAGATATCAGATTCTGGCATCAAAATTTTATAACTTAATTTTCTAACTATTGACAACATAGGTTCATGTATAGCAAATAGAAAAAAACTATATTTTGACAATTTAATCAAAACATCTTTTATCTTAAAATGGACTATATATTTTGAACCTGAAAAAGCGGCTATTGTACCAACTAAAACCGCTACATTTTCTAAAATTTTAAATTGAAAATATAGATTTATCCAAATCAAAACTAAATATAAAAATATCATCTCTTTCGCATAAGTATCACTTAAATCAAAATTATGCTTATATAAAGCTAAGTAAGCTCCAAAAGAGAAGAAAAATATAGAAAAAAAGTTTGTATGCAAAATATTTGGCTCAAACAATCCAAATATCCATAGTATTCCCCAAAATGATAAAAATACAAATGGTATCTTTTTTAGAAAAAGGTAAAGAAGCGGAGATAACACAACTAAAACAATCAAATCTCTGATAAACCAAAACTGAAATGCTATAGGGTATTCAAACTCACCATACCCCCAAAAAACTTCTAAATACTGCCATCCTCTTAAATTGATCACATATGGGTGTTCACCATTGAAGTATTGAGCAGTGAGAGGTGATGTCTGAGCGACTAAATAAAAAAAGATAACTATGATATTCCATAAGGTATATGGTACAACTAATGTACGAAATCTAGATCTATATTTTTTTAGAAAAAAGCTAAAAGAACTTTTAAAATTTATAAAAAAAAGATAACCTGAAATGGCAAAAAATAGAGAAACCGATACAAAAGCCATAACATGTGATATAAGATAACGAAACCACTCTAAAAGTGTAGTATTAGCATCAAAAGATGTTACCATAAATTCTGATGTATACATATGTATATAGATAATCGATACGATAAGAGGAAAACGTAGCAATTCAATGCGTTCAGATATATTTTGGTTCATGTTTTGCCCTTTTTAAAGAATATGACAATCCCAAAAACATAAAAAACTCTTCGGCAACAATAGGATTTGTCAAACCAAAGAAAAATAAAAATACAGGAATAGCAATAGTCACAAAATATCGCCGGCTAAATGATATTGCAAATAACCATAACAGATAAATCACACCAAGGATAGAACCTTGTAGCCAAATATCTAACAATATATTATTTATACTTCCAGCACCTTTTCCAACACCTAAAACATTTTTGCCTTCAAAATAAACCTCAACAAAACCTAAACCATAACCACCAAAATAGTTTGACTTACTAATCAAATCCCATGAGATAGAAAACTGTGCACCTCTTTCATGTGCCATCTTATACTTAAATTCTCTCATCGTGATAAATGGATGCGTGGCAAAGGTATTGTAAATAGCTAAAGAAAGCAATAATACAACTCCTCCAAATACAAGATAAGTTGTATTTATTTTCAAAAATCTCGATAAAGTTTTATGTGATTGTAAATAGTGAGTAGGAGAATAGTAACTACTTTGTGCAAGTATCACATACCCCTTATAAATACTAAAGAAAAATAAAATCAAAATATATGCTAACCAAACTGTCTTGTTTTTTGAGAAAAAGAGCATATAAAAAGACAATAGATAGAGTAAATAAGTATAGTTTTTGTTTTTAGTCCAGATATCAAACTCATAACGTATCATCATAGATATAAGTAGCATAGTTCCAACGATAATTCCAACACCAGCAGCTTCATAAAATGTACCTTGCAGTGGCAAAAATTCACCACCATAACCAAAATCCCGTATATGAATCACTTTTGACAATATAGGCATAGGAACAGGTACATACATGACAATAAACCAGCTAATGACATAAAACCACAAAGAGTAATCAATCGCTTTGATGAGTGTATCTATGGACATTTTTGACATCACTCGCATACCAACATAAAATGAAGCAGGATAGAGAAATAAAAATTTGATAAAGTAGCCTTTTTCGTCTACTTTTGGATAATCAGAGTTAAGACTAACCAATGCCAAAATCATAGCAAAAGCGATCATAATCACAGAGATTGTTAAATCTAATTCTCTTTTCATATAATCATCATATAGTAGTAACACAAATGTAGATAATACGAGTAGCTGTTCAACACGTGCGGGACCTAGTTTTATAACAGGAAGAGCCAGGAAGACAAAAATACCAAGATATAAATAAAAAAATATTTTTGTCAATCTTTCTCCTTTAATGTTTTACAAAATAGATCCTATCAACATAAACTTTTTTGACAATTTCATTGCCAGGTGGACTTAACCACACACTTTCAGCTTTGCTATTTTGTGTATCTATAGTTGCAATTTTCAAACGTTTATAGCCATCACTTAACTGTCCCAATAATAAAATACCTTTATCATAAGTTGGATATATACCATAATGTAAAGCTATCTTGGCATTGTCTAACATACTATTGTTGCTATTTTTTTCTATGCGTACATCAGCATAAACATCCCATTTACCTTGTGGTAAGTTTCGTAAAGGAAGTGAAAATCCCCACTCTTTACTACTGCCATCCATAACAGCACTTACACCATCACTTGCCTGGACATCTTTTACTATATCGGCACAACACAATTCCATTTGATACTCTTGATAAGAAAACCAATTCTCATTTTTAAGAAGATTTTTCATGCCTTTTGGAAGACGCTCTTTAGTACGATCTATATCTAAGATTCTGAGTATATTTTCAATTTTGACACCTTCTGAAAAAGCTGTGATTTGGGGATTGTTTTCAAGATAATGTTTAAAACGCTGGCGGACTTTGCTTTTATGTGGAAAATCCCCGCCCCGCATAAGGCGTATATAATCAATACCAGTAAAAAGCCCTCTATAATGTTTATACTCATTTGATTTTGGTTCTAGCTTTTTTAAACCTCGTGAAAGTATCTCATCTAGTTTATTTAAATTTGGGGTTGATAGATAAGAAGAGTCTATAGAAGTTTTTACACTTAATTTATCACCACTTTTTTTTAAAAACATATCAAGAGTTTGGATATATTTGAGTACATCTTTCCAGGCTCTGCCATAATAATAATGACAAAACTCTGCTATCAAATCATCTACGTCAAGATGTGGATTCCAGAGTAGTTTAGAAAAAACCCATACTCTAAGTGCTGCCATATCTCCACCATATGTTTCATAACTTCCCTGTAAAAAAACACCTTTTACAAAACCCATATCAGCAAATGATTTTATATCTTTATCCAAGGCTTTAAAGTTAGGAAATGGAAACATATAACCTCCAAAGTTGATCGTATAATGCCAAATCACGATATCGTCACTAAAAGCTTTCCATAAAAGTAAATCTTTCCATATATTTTGATTGGTTTTGGAGTTAAATGGTTTGGAAAAATCTGCTTCAATTCCTGCAAAATTTATCCCAAGATAAGGCGGTAGTTTTTCACTTCTTTTAGGAGGAGTTCTGCTCCACAGATAAGCTTGATAATAATAGTGCATATTTGCATAAACTTTGTGCGAGTGTCTGGAGAGATATTTTACATATTCCAAAAAAGTTTTAGAAGGTCGTTCACCCTTTTTCAATCCTTCTTGACAATACGAAC
>JALSQA010000454.1 GCA_026985685.1 Campylobacterales bacterium
TTTTTGTATATCTTTCAAAGTAGCCGGCTTAGGAATATGGGCTAACGAAGTACACTTATCTTCTGAAAACCGACTTGAAAGGATAGAAGCAATATCTTCTTTTGTAAGTCTTTTACTAACTGACATCGCTAATCAGTTTTATTTTGTAAAGCAGATTCGACAAAAGCAAAAATCACCTCATTTGGCTTTTTCAGTCTTGATGTAAACTCTGGGTGAAATTGCACACCTAAAAACCAGGGATGCTCTTTAAGTTCTACTACTTCTATTAAGCCATCAGATTCACCACTGATAACTAAACCATTTTTCTCATATTTTTCACGATAAAGAGGATTGGCTTCATATCTGTGACGATGGCGTTCATATATCGTTTTTTCACCATGATAAACTTTACGTAGCAATGAACCAGCTTTAGTATCACATGGATAAGCACCAAGTCTTAATGTACCACCTAGCGGACTTTTGTGTGTACGAAGTTGTTTTTGCCCACTTGCATCAATAAATGCATCGATTAGGTAAATAATTGGATTTTTACACTCTGGATCAAATTCAACAGAATTTGCATCTTCAAGTTTGAGTACATTACGTGCAAACTCTACCAATGCTAGTTGCATACCCAGACATATACCCAAAAAAGGAACTTTGTTTTCACGTGCATATTTAATAGCATCTATTTTTCCTTCAACTCCTCTTTGTCCAAATCCACCAGCAACTAAGATACCATCAACATCACAAAAGATTCCCTGATCACAATCACTATTGATCTGCTCACTGTCAATCCATTTGAGATTGACTTTAGTGTCCAAGTGTGCTCCTACATGAACAAAAGATTCTGTTAGGGACTTATAAGACTCTTTTAATTCCAAATACTTTCCAACAAAACCAATCGTAACTTCTTTTTTTGGAGCAATAACATTTTTTACCAAAGAATTCCAGTTTTCCATATCTGGAACATTTAATTTCATGTCAAGATTATCCCCAATAGGAGTTAAAATATTTTGTGATAAAAAATTTATAGGAACTTTATAAATCGACTTTGCATCGGCTGCTTCTATAACTGAATTTTTTTCAACACCACATGAAGAAGCAAGTTTCATTTTCATATCTTTAGGTATAGGTGTCTCTGAGCGGCAAATGAGTATTTGGGGTGAAATACCTATACGACGTAACTCTTGAACACTATGCTGTGTAGGCTTTGTTTTTAATTCTCCTGCTGCTTTCAAATAAGGAACAAGTGTCAGATGCACATACAAAGCACGTTTACGCCCTAAATCAGAACCTAATTCACGTATAGCTTCTAAAAATGGTAAACTCTCGATATCTCCGACTGTACCGCCTACTTCAACAATAAGAACATCATGCCCCTCACCTGCTTTGAGGATTCGCTCTTTTATTTCATTTGTGATGTGAGGAATGACTTGAATCGTTTTACCGAGGTAATCCCCACGTCTCTCTTTTTCAATAACAGAAGAATAAACTTGTCCTGTCGTAAAATTGTTTGCTTTAAAAAGATCAATATTCAAAAAACGCTCATAATGCCCGATATCCAAATCCGTCTCAGCACCATCTGCTGTCACAAAAACTTCACCATGTTCCAAAGGACTCATAGTTCCTGGATCAACATTGATGTAAGGGTCTATTTTAAGCATACTTACATCTTTGTTTGCATGTTTTAATAGCGTAGCGATACTAGCAGATGCAATTCCTTTACCCAAAGAACTTAAAACGCCCCCTGTTACAAATATAAATTTTGTCTCTTGTTTGCTCATGTTGTTATTTCCATTACATTTTTAAAAGATTATAGTGTAAGATCACTAATATATGGGTTAAGTAAATTCCTGGATTTATGCTTTTTGAAAAACCAAAATTGTTTTATCACTCTTGTCAGAAAAAAGTGAAATATCTTTAATCTCTACCAATTTCATAGTCGTCAATGATTCAATTTCCTTAACTTCATGATAATATTGAAAAATAGTTGCTTCTTCTTTTTGGTAGCAATGATTTTGACGTGAAAAAAGTGTAAAATTTGTTTCTAATATATTTTCATCAAATGAAGCATCTATCGCTAAAAATTTTTCATCTTCATCAACATTCATACAACCAGCTGCGATATCTTCAAATCCATAAAGAGTATTTATATCACAAATAAAGGTACCATTTTCTTCTAGTTTTTCACATATATCATCTAAAAACTTTTTTAAAGAATTTTCTTGCATATAATTTAATACATCCCCCGCAGCGACAATAGCATCATATTTTTTGTCTACTTCATGAAGATAGCATTGTCTCGCATTGACTCCTGACTTTTTAGCGATTTTAACCATTTCTAAACTTAGATCTATACCTTCTGCTTGATATTTTTTTTCTAAATGTTTTAAAAACTTTCCATTTCCACAACCTACATCTAGTATTGTTCTAACATGATATTGTTTTAAAAGATGAAGATAATTTTTGTAAAGCATTTCATACGCTTCATAAAATCCAATCATTGGCTCAATTTTTGCATATAAATCCAAATTGTTCATGTATAATCTATCCCTTTTACTTTAAATGAATAACGATGTAAATCTGATCGCCCAAATTTTTGCATCACTTCTCTATGAAATTTTGTACCATAACCTTTATGTTTTTTAAAACCATATTCTGGATATTGACTATCCATTTTTACCATATAACGATCTCTGCTTACTTTTGCCAAAATACTAGCGGCACTAACCTCAGGTACTTTTGTATCTGCTTTTATGATCGCCTGTACACCTAATATACCAAAATTTGTATTGCCATCCATAATAGTATGCCTGGGATTAAGTTTTTGAATGATTTGTTCTATAGAGTTGGCGATCGCACGAGAAAGTCCGATCTCATCAAGCATTTTATTATCTGTAAAGACGATTTCATACTCTGCATTGTCAATAATTTGATCAAATAATAGTTCTCTTCTTTTTTCTGTTAATTTTTTAGAATCATCCAAACCATCTACTGGATTTTTCAAAATAACACCAGCTACAACCAATGGTCCAGCCAAACATCCTCTTCCTGCTTCATCAATACCACATAACATGATTTATGTTCCTTATTTTCACAATAATAGCTTTTTTAAAATTTACATTACTCTTTTCTAAATTAAAATTACTTTTATGGCGATACTTTGAGTATAAATAATATTAAGGACAATAAATCATGAGAAATATGGATATTTCAAAATCACTTTTTACATTTACAGTACTACTATTTTTGACAGGTTGTGGTGGCGGAGGTGGTTCAGCACCCACTCAAAATACACAAACTTCAAATAACAATGCCAGCTCTTTAACTACAGATGGAAACACACAAAATAAAGAGCAATCAACAAATACAAATGGATCAATATCCAAACTTAACACAGCTGCAAATGCACAGGATTTGACAGCATCTAAAGATGCTCTATTTGTTGCTGAGGGAGATAAAGGTGTAGAGATCTTAAAAATTGGTTATCAAGACAGGATAGAACATGAAGTAGTAGCAACAATTCCTGGTATAAATGCAAAACATGTTTCACTCTCTAACGACCAGACAAAACTTTATGTAGAAAATAATCAAGGCTTTATCAACATATTTGATATTTCAGATATCAAATCACCTAGAAAAGAGCGTATTGTGACTAAACAATCATTACAAGTTGATCCAATAACAGAAGATGGGAGATATCAATTTACACCAAAAGATGAAAAAGGATTATATGTATATGATATAAGCAACCCATCAAACAAAAATCTTCTTGTAAAATATACAAAATCTCCTGTATATGATATCACTCTTGTAGATCATGACACAAAAGCGATAGTAGCAACAAAATCACATGGTATAGATATCCTGAAAATAGATGACATTGATCACATCAAAGTTATTGCAAATGAATCAATTGATGGTAATGTGCTTGGTGTTTCTATAAATAAATCTTCAGGTTTACTTTTTGTTGCCAATGGCGACAAAGGAATCAAAGTTTACAATTTAAATCTATTACTAGATTCTCTATTATAATTGTAAAGCCCAGCTCCAAAATGGCATAATTTCATAAGTTATGCCATTTTTTATAAAAGAGTTTTCAAGTTCCATCGTTATAATCTGTACTTTTTTAACTCCCAATTCTTTAAAATGATCTAAAGTACGTTCAAGCTTATTTTGTAAAAGCTGCTCCATAACAAAAGGCATAGATAAGAGTGCTGTTTGTTCTTTGGGTAAAAAAAACTCTAGCATATCAGTATAAAATATCTCATGTCCTCGTTTGTAAAGTTCTAAAAATATCATATTTTCAAAACGTTTGATAAAATCTTTCTCAAAGCTAAGCACACCACGAATCACAAAGTCAATCAAATAAATCTTTTTTTGATTACTTTTCCTGCCATATCTTTCAACCATAAATATCACTTCTTCGTTGCGAAGTTTTTGTGTATAAGCATAAAACTTATCTTTAGATATTTTATGCTTTTCTTTTATGACTAAAAACAGTGCAAATACAGATACAAGTGTTCCTTGTTTAAGTGCATAATTTTTTAAAATCTCTAACTGAGTATCGTTTTCATAAAAACTAGCTAAAAGTTGTTGAAATCGTTTCACAAAAACAATCTTTTCAGTTTGAAGCATTTCAGGAAAAGTGCCAATATTCGCATAAGTGCTAAATGTTGTATCTATATTTGTTTCTCTTTTTTCAAATGCTATAAACTCTTCAAAATCCAAAGGGTAGAGATAAACTTGCTTAAATCCTTTCAAGTGAAAATCTTTTTGATTAGTTGTGATGATTATTTGTGGACATTTTGGTAAAGTAACTGCAAAATCCAAATTTTCTAAAACCAAAAGTTTAATGGGATATTTTTGCATAAATGTCTCTAAATATTGCATAATAGATGCATCAATACGAACATCTGAAAAATCTATATATAAAAATTCTTCTTTTTTTCGTGATGCTAATAAATCTAAAATCAAATATGTTTTACCACTATGACGTGGACCTTTGAGAATAATCTTATCTTCATCTAAACTTTTTTTTCGGACATTAAAAGTGATTTTTTTCACATCTTGGGCATATAAAACTTCAAGTCTGTTCATTTTGAAATCACCTTTAATATTCATTAAATAGTTGTTTTAGTATAATCGCGAGTTTATTACCGTAATAACTCAAAATTTACAATAATACTATTATACACTAAACAAGGACAACTTTGATAAATCTTCAAAATTATAAAAAATTCAATATAAAAAACGGCATACTCTCAGGTATGGTCGTAGCAGTTGCTCTTGTTCCAGAAGCTATCGCTTTTAGCTTTATCGCTGGAGTAAGTCCACTTGTTGGAATGTATGCGGCTTTTATTCTTGGCTTGATAACTTCTCTAATTGGCGGAAAACCTGGTATGATCAGCGGAGCAACTGGTGCTGTTGCTGTTGTATTTGTAGGGCTTGGATTAGCTGTCAGTAAACTCTATCCCCAGCTCTCAGGTGAAGAACTGTCGGTGATGATACTCCACTATATTTTACTTACTACAATATTTGCAGGTTCTTTTCAAATCTTGGTCGGAGTATTTAAGCTTGGTAAATTTATACGCTTAGTCCCACAGCCTGCTATGTTTGGTTTTGTGAATGGTTTGGCTATTGTTATTGCTATGGCACAGTTGAAATTTTTCAAATCAAGTGATTTTGATAGACTTACTAACTGGAAAGATATTTTAATACATAGCTTTCAAGAAAATTATTGGATGTATGTTATTGTCATAATTACAATGCTTATCATGTACTATATGCCAAAGTACACCAAAGCGATTCCAGCGGGTTTAGCTGCTATTGTGACTTTAACAGCTATCGTATATTTTGGTCATATTGAGACAAAAACAGTTTCAGACCTTGCAGATATACAAGGTGCTTTTCCTCATTTTGTGATGCCTGATCTTTCACTTTTATCATGGGATTCTTTGAGAATCATTATTCCATATGCTATTTTAGTTGCTTTGGTAGGTTTGATAGAGTCACTTTTGACACTTTCTGTACTAGATGAGATGAGTGGCACTAGAGGAAATGGAAATAAAGAGTGCATAGCACAGGGTTGTGGAAATATCACAAGTGGTTTTTTCGGTGGCATGGCAGGTTGTGCTATGATTGGTCAGAGTATTATTAACTTTACTTCTGGCGGTCTTGGAAGAATCTCTTCTTTTACTGCTGCTGTTTTATTAATCACTTTTGTCGTAAGCTTGAGTCCTCTGATAGGTATCATACCTGTTGCAGTACTTGTAGGAATCATGTTTATGGTGAGTATCGGTACTTTTGAATTTAGTAGTATAAGTCGCATAAAACATATGCCAAAAAGTGACGCTTTTGTTCTCATGGTAGTAACTATTATTACGGTGATGTTTGATTTAGCTATTGCAGTTGTGGCGGGTATTATCATCTCTGCACTTGTTTTTGCGTGGCAACATGCTAAAATATACACAAGAAGTCATATCGAAAAAGATGGTACAAAAGTATATGAAATTGATGGTCCTTTATTTTTTGGTTCGGTAACTTCATTCAATGAACAATTTGATGTTAAAAATGATCCACAGAAAGTTATTTTAGATTTTAAAAGAGCTCGTGTGATGGATATTTCAGGTGTTGAAGCGATAGATGCAATCACCAAAAAATATAAAGAATCAGGAAAAAGTTTGAAACTGAGACATCTAAGTCGAGACTGTAAAGTTTTGCTTAAAGATGCTGGTCCGTATTGTACTTTTGAAGAAGATGATCCAACTTACAAAGTTGCTGTAAATTTATAAAGGAGATAAGAGATGACA
>JALSQA010000455.1 GCA_026985685.1 Campylobacterales bacterium
TTTATCTTATGTAAACTCTTCTGTATTAAGTGATATACAAGGAAACATTTACTACTTCAAACAAAATGGTAAGAAACGTACCCTTTATCGCAATAAAAATGCACTTTTTTCTTATCAAGGCTATTATGGTAAGGCAGTAGATGTCGATCAAAAGGGTAGGGTGCTATTTATCGCAAATAGTGCAAATGGTTCAACATTGTACCGTTATGGTGATGGAGTGGTTGATCGTTTGGTAGCTGGAGATGATGTCATTGATGCGAAGATATTGGGTGATGAGGTATTATTAGAAGTTGTCAGAGCTGATGGAATCTCTTTTTTAAAGAAAAAGATAGAGGCACATAAAGCTAAAGTAGCTAGTGTGGATTACTTTTTTGAAGATAAAATTACATTAGATACAAAACAAATAAATCATGATGAAAAAATAAAAACTTATAAACCTCAGAGTAGTTTACATTATAGTTCACTTTCTCAATCTGTAGAAGTGACACAAAATGATGATGTAAATTTTAATCTTAGTGCTACTTTTAGTGATCCTTTACTTCAAAATAGTGTTTCTATTTATACCTCACGTTATGATAAAGATTTTATTGCAGGTATTGGTTATGAAAATAGTGCAAATGTATTAACTTATGGCGGAGATTTTTATGGTGTTATATCTGATGATGATAAGATAAAAGATCGAGGTTATGGTTTAAATCTTCATCTAAAATATCCTTTTTACCGACATACTTACAAAAGAGGTGATTTGGGGTTGTATTATCATCTTGACTGGGATAAAGAGAAAAAATCTCCTCTAAGTTTGATCCTCTCTTTCAAAGATCAAAAACAGTTTGGTCATAGCTTTTATCCAAATAGTAAAAATGCACTTTCGGTTTTTGCTCTTAGTGATCGATCTGACCTTTTTTATGGTGCCAGGTATGGTTTTTCTCATGATCTGGGTGAAAATTTTTATATGGGTCTTGATGGTTTGTATGTTAAAAGTAATGTAGATTATCTAGATCCAAAGAGCCAAAGAGGTATTTTGATCGATCATAATGATTTTAATAGTGCAGTAGATCCATCAAGGCTAGTTATGCCTTCTTCTAAATATGATCTTTATGCAAAAGATGCTTTGAAAGTTGAAGCTTCTTTATCAAAAGTATTTGAAATGGGAGCTTATTATTATTCATTTCCTCTCTCTTTACGACGAGAAGCACTCTATGGAAAATATCGCAATTTTTACCTAAAAGGTGAAAAAGACTGGGTTGATTTTCAAGAGTATACACTTGGAATGACTTTTGAGTTATTGGCTTTTCACAGAGGAGTTATACCTCTTAGCTTTGAATTTTTAAAAAATGATGATCTCAAAGAGTCTACAAATTTTAGGATGATATTTTCACTTGATTTTTAATCCCAAGATTTAGGGATTTAATTGGAAATGGTGCTTTAGCTCCATCTAAAAAATTTGCACTTTTTTTGAAGTTAAAAACTTACTTATATTTGATGGAGCTGAAGCTCCATTTCCTATAAATACCTGAATTCAGGCTTTTTAGTTTGAAAATATTTGTTAGCAAAGCTGTGACTTTAGTCTTATCTAATTTAGTGAAGGTATTTTTTCTTTAGATATATTACTCTCTTGTGATTTTATAAAATCTGGATGGGTGATGTATTTTTTATCTATATAACCTAACTCTACAAGTTTATTATAAATATTTGAAACGATTTCACCTGCGGCTTGTCCTCCGTGTCCTCCGTGTTCTATGAGTGCGGTGATGACATACTGAGGGTTTTCATAGGGTGCATAGGTAGTAAACCATGCGTGAGATTTTTGGTAAAATTTGAGTTCATTTTCACTCATACGTTTTTTTTCATTTTGGGGAATGCCTATGACTTGAGAAGTACCTGTTTTCCCTGCCATTGTGAGAGTACAGATATTGTGTTTGTAGGCTGTACCTTTTTTGTTGTTACATACATCGTACATTCCCTCTCTTATGATTGGAAGTTTGCTTTTTTCAAATTTATTGAAAATATCACTTGTTGAAAAGCTTACTGGCTTTTTATTTATACTTTTTAAAAAGTGTGGTATGGGTTCTTTACCTGTTGCAATAGCTGCTGTAAACATGGCAATTTGTAGTGGTGTGACAAGAAAATTTCCTTGTCCTATGACGGTGTTAAGTGTTTCGCCTCTATACCATGCTTCGCCAAATTTTGTTATTTTCCAGTTTCTATCTGGTACAGTTCCGATAAATTCACCTGGTAAATCTACACCTGTTTTTTTCCCAAATCCATAGCGTTTCAAATCTGTAGATATTTTGTCAATTCCAACACGAAGACCACCTTTATAAAAGTAGACATCACAACTTTCTCTAATTGCTTTTTTTAAATCTGTCTCACCGTGTCCCCATTGGTTCCAGCAGCGAAATTTTCTATTTCCAAGTTCTAGTACACCTGAGCAGAGAAATTTTTCTTTTTCATTGATTAATCCAGAATTTAAAAAACTCAATCCTACGGCTATTTTGGTAGATGATCCCGGAGGATAGAGACCACGTGTTACTTTATTTGTAAAAGGGTGATCAAGGTCTTCGATCATCTTTTTCCATTCTGTTTTACTGATACCTTTTACAAAATTGTTAAGGTTATAAGTTGGGTAGCTTCCGGCTGCCAAAATTGCACCTGTTTTGGCATTCATGACTATGATAGCACCACTTTGTATACCCAGAAGATAACCTAAATATTTTTGTAGTCTGATATCTATTGTTAATTGTATATTATTGCTAATGGGTTCTGTTTGGACGAGGGTTTTGATGATACTATTTGAAGCGTTTACTTTATGGATACTTTTACCTAAATTTCCTTCTAAAATCCTATTATATGATTTTTCAATACCGTTTTTACCTGTTATACCAACGCGTTTAGCTACTTCATCATCTTTGATATCCTGCAGATTTGCCTTGGAAACGTATCCTATGATATGAGATGCCAAATCATCAAAAGGGTAGTAGCGTTTAGCAACTGGACGGATGATGATATTGTCATGTTTGGCAAATTTAACAAAATGTAAAATCATCTCTTTATAAGGGATAAAAGGAATAATAGTGATAGGTTTATGATTATATGGACTATCTTTTTTATGATATAACTTTTCAATTTTTTTGATATTTGTTTTTGGAAAATAGTGTTGTATGTATGCTAAATCTTTTTTAAATATTTCATGTTTGCTTTTTTTACTCAGATGAGGCTTTAATGCGATACTAAATCCCAATTTACTAATAGCAAGTAAAGTGTTGTTTCTATCACGAATCTCACCTCTTGTTGGTAGAAGGTATTCTGTATTGATGATATTTTCCTGGGCTAGCTCTTCATAATATTTATTTGACTTGATACTAAGAAAATATATACGTGAAAGTAATATAAGCCAGAAAAGTGCGAAAAAGATTAAAATAAATTGTAAACGTCTATTCATAAAAACAGCACCACCAATAAAAAGTCTGTGAATATGTAGACAAAATATATACCACTGAATTCAGGGAAAGGTAGATTAAATAAAAATGCAAGAAAGAAGTTTATGCCATAATAACCCAGATATGAATAAAAAACTTTAATAATAATCTTACACACATGACAACTTAATGTATCTTCAATCAAATTGTAGAGTAGAAAATAATAGAGTACACTAAGTAAAATAAATGAAAAAAGAATCAATCCACGATCTAGTTCTAGAAAAAGTGTATAAGAGAAAAAGAGTACAAATGCCAAATATCTTTTTTTATCTGTTACATTTTGTGTCCAATAATAAAAACCTACACCCAGTAGTGGCGTAAGGTATGGATAGATCATGCCTATAGATTCATAAACTATGGCTAGAGGAAAAAGTAATAGTAAAACTAAAGGTGGATAATTAAAGCGACTTCGTCGCATATTGGAAAGTGTTTGCATTTTACACAATCTGCCCATATTTTATGTTCTGGTAGGGATTCTTTTGGAATTTCCCTAAAATTTAAATTTTCAAAAAAGCGTTGTTCGTAAGTAAGAGTAAATAATTTTTCAATACCTAATTCTTTTGCTTCTAAAATCATCTTCTGGACTAATGTTTGACCTATTTTTTTACCTCTGTAATCTCTGTCAACAATCAGACTTCTAACTTCTGCAAGGTTGTAAGTGTGGATATGTAAAGCACCAAACCCTAAAAGTTTGTTACCGCTTTTAGCTATGATATAAGAACGAATATTTGTTGCTATCTCATCATCACTGCGAAAAAGAATTTTTCCTGTTTTTACTTCAGGCAAAACAAGCTCTTGCATCTGTTTGATGCTATGGAGTGTAGGTTTTGTATACTCTATATCAGTCATCTTTACAACTTTTAAAAAAAAGTTTTTCAAAGACTTTATTTGTGACTTGCTGGATACCTGTTTTTTTTAAATTTGAAATCAGCATTGCATTGGGGACTATTTTTTTGAGTGAAGATTTTGTTTTTTGGTTTAGTTTATCTGCTTTTGTAAAAACTTCTAAAATCTCTTGATCTGGTCGTTTGATACTCTCAAGGTATTCTCTTACTTCTTTGTCTATTTGCATAGTTGGATGTCTTGCATCTTGTAAAAGGATAAAAAGTCGTATAGCTGTTCTTTTAGTGATAAATTCATGTAAACTTTTTTGCCAGGCATATTTTTCTGTTTTGGAAACTTTTGCATATCCAAAACCTGGTAAATCTACAAGTCTTGCTTGAAATTTATCTCCATCACAGTCAAAAGTAACTTCAAAAAAGTTTATTAATCTGGTTTTACCTGGAGTAGAAGAACTTTTTGCAAGATTTTTTCTATTGGTAATTGTATTTATGAAACTGCTTTTTCCTACATTACTTCGTCCCAAAACAGCGATTTCACTCATGTCCTGAGGTAGTGCCTGGGATATATTTTGTGCAGAGGTGATAAATGAAGCTTGTGTGATTTTAACCAAAAATTACTCCTCAACCGTAAATGTAAATTTTACTGGATGACGCTTTTTACCTGTGATGATGGATTTTCCTGTGATACGATTGATGATGATTTTTTCTCCTTGTAGTGTTTTATGACCAATTTTATCTATGATATGGACATTTCCACTGGCTGTATATAGTTTGCTTTTAGGGTTATAGACAATTTTTTCAGAAGTACCGCTGTAGTGTTGTTTTTTTGTTGAGATATCAAAGATAACATCACCTGTAAGTGTATATCTAAGCGGTTTTTGTTTTGTATCAAAATCAATTATTAATTTATTGGCTTGAATATCATCACTTCCTTTTTGGATATGTACATGACCTTTTAAAATAGAGATATTTTTGGTTTCATCCGCTAGAAAGCTATCGGCACTAACAGTGATTTTTTCAGCATATAAATCAAAAGTAACGAGGAGTAATAATAGGATGATATGTTTCATAAATTTACTTTTCCTCTTCTAATGTTAATGTAACATACTTTGCATGTAAAATATTTTGCAAGGTATCAAAGACAAAACTACTTCCCTTTGCATTCATGTTTTTATGGTTCAAGCTAAAAGGTGATAGCGATTTTGCTATTTTTGTTTTGGTATTATACAATAATTCATCGCTTTTTAAAAGCATTGTATTGTTTGATTCGTATGATATATCCGAATACAGATGTACTATCTCATCTTTTTGGATGGCTTTGTCTGCTTTAATAGTATCTATATGGCTTGGATTATAGAGGTTGGCATCTACTTTGTATAGTTCATTTCGGTCATTGTATGCTAAAGCTTTCTGGGCTTTTAGTGTTGCTTGTGTGCCTTCTTTGGTGAGGATATAAGCTTGAATTTGTTCAAATGTGATATTGCTAAAATCAAGAGGTCTGCTTTTGATATCGAGTGTAATAGGTTCATGAGTAGTCAAAAATGCGATTTCAAGAACAAAAAGTAAGAGAATTATTGAAAATATCTTTACACCCACTGTGCTAAAAATTCCTTATGTAACTCTTCTTCTGAGACTAAAATCTCTATCATTTCACGTACTGCACCTTTACCACCTTTGTGTGAGAGGGTAGTTTGTACATGATCTTGAATATATGCGACACCATCATTTGGAGTAAAAGAGCGTTTTGCAAGAGCTAACATATGATAATCGTTTAAATCATCACCAATTGCAGCGACATTTTCAAATGTAAGTTTTTCTTCTTCCAAAATCTCTATAAGTTTTTGTCGTTTATTTTTGACACCTTGATAACAGTGTTTGATTCCTAACTCTTGTGCACGTCTTGCTACTATTTTAGAATCTCTGCCTGTGATAATTGCTACGGATTTTCCCATTTTAATCCATGATGCTATAGCTAAACCATCTTTGACATCAAATGCTTTTATCTCATCACCATTTTGTGTATAGATGATTGATCCATCTGTTAAACATCCATCTACATCTAAAATAAGAAGTTCGATCATAAAACACCCTTGGTACTAGGGATACCAATTCTACTGTTTTTTGCTGTTGCACGTCTAAGAGCAACGGCAAATGATTTAAAAGTGGCTTCGACTATATGGTGTCTGTTTTTACCGCGAAGAGAAACTATATGTGCTGTTATACCTGCGTGAAAACAGAGTGCCCGAAAAAACTCTTCAACAAGTTCACTATCAAAGTCACCGATTTTATCTTTGATATCTACATCAAAGTGCAAAAAAGGGCGATTACTTAAATCAAGTGCAGTATTAACGCTTGCTTCATCCATAACAACAGTTGCTTCACCATAACGCTCTACATTTTCAATCGGAAAGATCTCTTTATGCAGAGCTTGACCGATAACAATCCCTGTATCTTCTACGCTATGATGAAAAT
>JALSQA010000456.1 GCA_026985685.1 Campylobacterales bacterium
TAAAAAAGCTTCTAACGTACTTTGTGGATTTTGAATTATAAAATCACGATACAGTCCATAAAATTCATCTATATTTAATCCTCTGTCCATACCATCAGGAAGCATGGCATAACTGTTTTTGATAGCAAAAGCCTCTTCAAGATTATCGATTAAATCATAAGTACTTTCTTCAAGTGACTCTTGTAATGTTTTGATATCGTTAAAAAATTTTGTAATCGTCGCAAATGCTTTTTTACTCACTTGTTCCTGGAGCTTTTCAGAATGTTTTACAAATATATCATATATTGAGCAATTGTTTTGATGTCCTAAGTATAGCATCTTATCTATAGTAGCTTTACCTAATCCGCGTTTTGGTTTATTTATGATTCGTTTGAGAGAAAAGTCATCGTGTATATTTGCAATGACACGTAAATAAGCGATAACATCTTTGATCTCTGCACGTTCATAAAATTTTAGTCCTCCAACCATTTTATATGGAATACCTGCTTTATTTAATCCCTCTTCTATAGATCTTGATAAAGCATTTATACGATAAAGGACAGCTATATCTTTAGGATTTACACCACTTGATATAAGTTTTTTGATAGAGTCTGCTATATAACGTGCTTCTGCATTTTCATCATTGTGATGGATTAATTCTACTTCTTTACCATCCTCTTTTGTACCTTGAAGTTCTTTTCCTAAACGAGCTCTGTTGTGTTCAATGAGTTCATTTGCAACTTTGAGTATAGCTGTGGTTGAGCGGTAGTTTTTTGTGAGTTTTATAACTTTTGTATTTTTAAAAATTTTATCAAACTCTAAAATATTCTTTATATTTGCACCTCTCCAGCCATAGATACTCTGATCATCATCTCCAACGACGCAGAGGTTTTGGTGTTGACTTGATAATTTTTCAAGTAGTTTAAATTGTAAATCATTGGTATCTTGATACTCATCTACGAGGATGTATTGATATTTTTGGCTAATCTCTTTGCAAAGTATTTCATTTTGTGAGAGTATTTGGTAGGGCAGGGCGAGAAGATCATCAAAATCTACTAGATTATTCTGAATAAGATATTCTTGATATTTTTTGTATGTATTGGCAATTTTTTTATAGTTTTGCATCTGTGCACCACTGATAGCTTCATCTGGATTGATAAGATTGTTTTTAAAACGAGATATTTCACTTGCTATCATAGGTACAGGTAAATCTACATCAAGACTTTTAATGATACGCTTTTTATCATCAGTATCTATAATTACAAAATTATTAGATCTATCAAGTTCTTGCATATAAAATTTTAAAAAAAGTAAGCCAAATTTATGGAATGTACACAAAAGAGGGGGATAACTTATCTCTTCATGTAGTAAAGAGAGTGCACGCTGTCTCATCTCTGAAGCTGCTTTATTTGTAAATGTAAGTGTTAAGATAGAAGAGGCTGGTATACCATTTGCGATAAGGTAAGCAACTCTTGAAGTAATAGTCTTTGTTTTACCGCTTCCCGCTCCTGCCAATATCAGAAGAGGACCATCAATCTGTTTAACCGCCTGGGTTTGTGATTCATTTAATTGTGCAAATATCTTTTCCATCGTAAACTCTACTTTTCTTTATATTATAGTTAAATTTTGATAAAAAATTGATAATAAAGCTTTTTGTTATTTACTTTTATATTATTTTTTGTTATCATAATGAAAAATTATCAATTATATTCAACCATAAGGACATTTTATGCTAAAAGATTTTGCAAAACTAGGTACATTTCTGACCGTGGTAAAAGAGCGGAGTTTCTCCAAAGCTTCTAAGAAACTAGGTATATCCCAGCCTGCTGTGACTCAACAGATCAAATGGCTAGAAGAATATCTTGATTCTAGGATTGTTGAAAGAAAGAAAAATGGTATAACACTTACTAAAACAGGTGAAGAATTATACAAAATTGCCTTAAGATTAGATAAATGTGTCTCTAGTGTAGAGAAAGAGATTATTCATGTGATGAATAAAGAGTTAACTTTTATCATCGGAGCTTCTTTTACCATTGGAAACTATGTTTTACCTTCTTTTCTCAATGATATTAAAGAAGCTATCAATAATGATGTATTGATACAAGTTGATGTTTCTCAAAAAGTGCTTGATTCTTTGGTTGATAAAAAAACTGATATAGCGATGATTGAATCTCCTATATTTTTAGATGGTATTATCTATCGTGAATGGCTTGAAGATGAGTTTGTTCTCTTTAGTAATCAGCCTTTACCTAAAATAGTCAGACCAGAAATGCTTAAAGAGTTTAACTGGATTTGCAGAGAAGAAGTATCACATACCAGGCGTGTTATTGCTGAAGCTTTTGAAGATGCAAACCTGGAATGTAAAGCATTTGATATCGCTACAACGGTGACATCACCAACTGCTGTGGTACAAACAGTTCTAAGAGCACCTGATGAGGGTAAACAAACTGTTGCTATCATCTCAAGATACTCTATCAATGATGAAATAGAAAGTGGTAAATTATATGCTGCTAAAATAAAAGGTATTGAGTTAAAGAGATCTTTTTATCTAGCGTATCTTAAAGATAGAAAGCATGATGCTTTTATCGATAAAGTAGTTAGTTTCTTTATGAGAAAGAGAAAAATTTAATCTCTGTTCTCTTTGATAAAATCCTGGTTCTCAGGGTTTGAAAGAAAAATATTGGTTGATTTTTGAATATCAGCTTTTTTATGTGTATATTCACTTGGCACTGATAGATTTATGAGGATAGGGGTATCTTCTATTATTATCTGTACAATTGCATGAAGAGGGATAGTAACATAACTTCCGACATTTTGATGTCCAAAACCTGCTTCAAAATATAAATTGTTATCATCAAAAGTACAAGTTTCAAATGTATACTCTGCTACAACAAAAAGTGTGATTGGTTTAAATGTTGAAGAGATATCATAGGGTAAGATAGGGTCAAATTTTATCTCTGAGATATTTGTAAGGATTGAGAAATAAGTTCCTTTTGAAAGTAGAAGATCGATAGTCTCTTTGATATGCAAAACCATCATCTCGTTAAAATCCTGATCTCTTAGAAAACTTTGTACCATTTTTGTTAAAACCTTATATGAATTAATATATAAATGAAATATGCTTTAATTCCTTAAAGCCAATCATTGCATTCATTATAGCAAACTTTGTACAAATTTTTAACTCTTTTTTCGTTAAATTTTTCATTTTTAACTCTTTTTGCCTAATCATATACTCTCTATATGTACCTTTTAAGAGAGGATTTGTGGGTGTATACCAATTTAAACCATCATATAGAGCAATATTTGCAATCGTTGTATCTCTTAAAAGATCATCTTTGATGATGAGAATATCATCATAGTTTGGGTGATTTTTCAGAAGTTCTTCAAAACAACTTCTATTGGTTGATTTATAACGATATGAGATTGATGAATCAACCAAAGCGATTTTTTCTATATGTTTTGGGGTATAGGGATAAAAGTTTATATCTTTGATTTTTGTGTCATAAATCACTTTACATCTAAAAAGAGCATCTCCTTTTGGAATGGTGATCTCTTTTTCAAGAGAGATTTGACTTGGTTTTTTAAATATCGCTTTGATAGTTTGATCTAATCTTTTTTGGTGTAGATTTAGATTGTAGATTTTACCATTTTGTATACGGATTGTTTCAAAAAAAAGGGACATATATCTTCTCTTTTAACTCATTGTACTCATCCTCACAGTCACTATCTATTGTGATTCCTCCACCACTTTTATAAACTAAGCCTGATGGTGTTTTTTCGATAAAACGAATCATGACAGCACTATCAAGGTCTGTACCGTCAAATACTCCAAAGATACCTGTAAAAAAACCTCTTTGATAATTTTCTATCTCTTTTATAATATTTGTAGTACTTTTTTTTGGTGCACCAGTGATAGAACCAGCAGGAAGTAGTTTTAGTAAATTATCTCCTAAATTATCTTGCCAGTTATCAGGTAGTTCTCCTTTGATTTTAGAACTCACTTGCAAGAGTGTACGATCTCCTGCTTTGATTTTGTCAATATAGCGAAATTTTTCAACACGTACTTTATTTGCGATTTGAGAGATATCATTTCGTAAAAGATCAACAACCATGACATGTTCAGCCATCTCTTTTTTATTGTTTAAAATCTTTTTCTTAGCATTTGGAATTGATGCATCAATTGTCCCTTTCATGGGGTATGTGTAGATAGTGTTGTTTTGAATATTTATAAACCTTTCTGGTGTAAAACAGACAAATTTATCTTTGTATAAAAGTTTAAATTTTGCATCTGTATAGTCATAAATCTCTTTTAGTGAGTAATTGATATTTAACTTTGATGCGAAGGTAAGATTTAATAGATAAGTGTTTCCTTCTCTGATTTGTGCGATAACTTTATCGAAAGATTTTTGATAGTTTTTAAATGTTACTGTTTTTGAACTATATGGTATTTTCTTATTATATATAGGGCTTTTTTGTTTATCTATACTAAAATATATATCTTTTGGGATTTTGTTTAAAGGGTGGAGTGCATAATTTTCTTGCTCAAAGTCTATGAGAAAAAATATAGGTACTCTTCTTTTCCCATAATCATTTAATTTATCACGTAAGGTTTGATTCATCTGCAAATCAAGTTTTCAAGTACCGCCATTCGCACAAAAACACCATTTTGTACCTGTTGTAATATTTTTGATCTCTCATCTGCAAGCAGGGCATCATCTATGTCTATATTTCTGTTAACTGGTCCTGGATGCATGATTAAGATATCTCTATCACCTATCAAATCTTTTGTAATACAAAAATCAGAAGCGTAATCTTTTAAAGAAGCATAAATCTGGTTAGTATGACGTTCTGTCTGTGTTCTAAGACTCATGATAATATCAACATCATCTAATACTTCATGAAGATAGTGTGTTTTTTTATGTGCACTGATACGTGGCATGAAATGTGGTGGAGCAACAAGTGTGATTTCAAGTCCAAAGCGGGAAAGTAGTTCGATATTACTATTTGCTACACGAGAATTTTTGATATCTCCGACTATGGCAATCTTTTTACCTTTGGGATTGGGAAAACTTTCTAAAATAGTAAAAAGATCAAGTAGTGCCTGTGTAGGATGAGCGTGTGCACCATCACCTCCATTGACGATAGGACAGTGCACATAATTTGATAATATCTTAGGTACACCTGCATCCTGGTGGCGTACTATGATCGCATCTGGATTCATAGCATCAAGATTTGCTGCGGTATCAAAAAGAGTCTCTCCCTTGCTTGAAGAGCTTTTAGATACATCAAGATTGACAACTTCAGCACCTAAACGTTTGGCAGCTACTTCAAAACTACTTCGTGTTCTAGTCGAATTTTCAAAGAAGATTGTGATAATCAATTTACCTTCTAAATCTTCAGAGATATCTCCTCTTTTATAACTATTTGCTTTTTCAAAAATAGTTTTTATTTCATCAATGCTAAAATCTTGTGTATTTATTAAATGTCTCATGATAGTTTAATACTAACACACACCGCCTTTATATGCTCTAAATTTCTTCACTATCGTTTCACATTTTTAGTGTAATATATGTTTAGAAATGAGAAAGGATAGAAGATGAAAAAGATATTTATATTTTTAACACTTGTAGGTATATCAGCATTACAGGCTCAAAGTCAAAGCTATACAACATATGTTAAAGTAACCTCAAGTGTACCAGAGTATGAAAATGTGATTGAGAGAACACCCATACAAGAGTGCTGGAATGAGCAAGTACCTGTGACAAGGTATCAAGATAGTTATAGACAAACACCCCATCGTCAGGATGATACAGCAGCAGCTGTTATAGGTGGGGTAGCAGGTGGGATTTTAGGTCATCAGATAGGTAAAGGACGTGGTAAAGATGTGGCAACAATCAGTGGTGCTATATTAGGAACATTAGCCGGGCAAAATATGGCAGTAAATAATCAACCTCATAGACAAAATTATCAACAAGCTTATACAACATATGAAACAAAACGCCACTGCACAACTCATTATCGGGAAAATCATGTGCGAAACTTTTCAGGTTATAAAAATGTAGGCTATTTTAGAGGTAAAAAAATTGTCAAGTACAGTGATCATAGATTATCACGTATTCCTGTTACTGTGACTATTAGTTATTAATTCTTGAGCGATTTGGGGTAGATGCTCTTGTAGAGTGTATACCCCTTTAAAATAATTTTTATAAAATGGTAGTGTGATTTTAGAGAAAGATTTTTTTTCCCGTACATTAACACACCAAGTATAGTTTAGGTCATATTTGTTTAGTAACTCTAGGTTTAGCAAGGTATCATTGATACAGCCTAATTTATCATGAGTGACTAGCAGTGGATAAGCTTGTAAATCTTTTAACAAATCAATTAAAAAGTAGTTTTTGTTTATAGGTACAAGCAAGCCACCAGCTCCCTCAATGAGTAAAATATCACAAAACTGTTGTAATTTTTTTGCTTGTGTGAAGATAATATCTAAGTCAATATCTTTTAAACCAGAACTAACATAGGGAGCAGCAGGTAATTTTAACTGTATAGGGCAGATATCATCTGTGGTGAAATTTTTAAAGTGTAGATTTAGTTTTGAGGCTTTTTTCAGTAAAAGGGCAGCGTCATCTGGTTTATCAAAAACGCCTGTTTCAATTGGTTTAAATACACCAACTTTATAGCTTAAATCTGAATAATAATCCAAAAGTTTCAAAGTTGTGTAAGTTTTACCCACATTGGTATTTGTAGCGGTTATAAAGAGAGATTTCATAACAATTATAT
>JALSQA010000457.1 GCA_026985685.1 Campylobacterales bacterium
CATTACATTAATATACCACAAAAAAATAGACCACCAATGGGAAGAAGAAGCTAAAAAACTGGCACAAAAACTTCATGTCGATTTAATAGGTCGTAGTCGAGGTATAAAAATCATTGTTACAAAAGAGTACATTGATGAGAGTTTAACTATTTTAGATGAAAAATATTTTTTTAGACTCTATGATACAGGATTTACACAACCAAACCCTAAAGTCAATGAAAAGATGATTGGATGGGTAAAAAACAATATCTCAAAACAGGCAGATGATTTACTCGAACTCTATTGTGGTCATGGTAATTTTACAATCCCTTTAAGTAAAAGTTTTCGTAAGGTATTGGCTACAGAAGTTTCTAAACGATCCATAAAATCAGCTTTGGAAAATTGTACATTAAATAATATTCAAAATATCGACTTCATCAGACTTAGTAGCGAAGAATTAACACAAGCACTTGAAAAAAAGCGTACATTTAACAGACTTAAAGATGTAGATTTAGATGATTATAATTTTTCATATATTTTCGTTGATCCTCCACGTGCTGGATTAGATCCTAAAACATTAACATTTATACAAAATTATCAAAACATAATTTATATTTCATGTAATCCTATAACCTTAAAAAGAGATTTGGAAGTATTAAAAAATAATTTTCAAGTGGAAAAATTTGCGGTATTTGATCAATTTGCTTATACTAAACATATCGAATGTGGTGTGATATTGAAAAGAATCTAACTGCGATTGAAAACAATCGCAGTTAGACTGATAACTTTATTGAACTGATCTTGTTTTTGCATCCATAATCGGTGCTGGCTCTACAACTGGTGCAGGCTGTACTACAGGAGCTGGCTCAACTACAGGGGTAACTGCTGGTGCTACTACTGCCTGGGGTGCCTCTACTTTTTTAGGAGGATTACAACATGATTTTTTCTCAGCACATCCACTTAATGCCAATACTGCTGCTACTGTAACTACTGATAAAACTATTTTTGTCATTCTTGATTCCTTTGTATTTATAAAGTTGGCGTTATTATATACTTTTTTTGCAATAGTTTAACTGAAATCATAATAATAACATCTACATAGTGAGATATAAAGTTAATAAGTTATAATATCCAAATGAAAACATTTATATTTTTAATCATCTTGATAGTTGCTTTTTTTAGTTATATATTTATGTTTAGCCCAAAAACACAAAAAGCAATACCACAACAACAAAAACCAAAAATCGAGATTGCTAATCTTGAGAGTTTTGAACAAAGTGTTTATGAAAAAGCTCACAAAAAACCAAAGCTAACATCCCAAAATCTTGAAGAGATAGCGGACTTAAGTAGTAATGCACCCCAGCCCATCTCTGAACAAATGACTTTTGATTTACTAAAAAAGATTATCCACCTCATAAACAGACACTATCCAGATCAGCTAATCACGCTAAATACACCTATGCGTACTTTAATCAGAACACCAAAAGAGAGAGCACTTTTTCAACAAAAAGTAACAGCGACATTTAATATTACTCAAAAAGATGCACAAAAATATATGCAAAAAAACAAGCTCCTGTGGGACTGGGTTAATGTTTTACAATAATAAACTCTCTTAGGAATTATAGATGCATTTAACTATCAGTGAAGAACACTTAGGAGATATCAAAACTGCTGGATTAGTGTTACGTCCTAATTCATCAGATTTAAAACCCTACTATGAGATTCTTAAATCTTCTTTGCAAAAATACCAAGTAAGACTTTTAGTAGAAAAAAAAAGTGCAAATACTCTTGGTATAAAAGGAATTCCAAAAGAGCAGTTATATACACAAAGTGATATTCTCATCTCTATCGGTGGGGATGGTACACTTTTGTCACTTAGCCGTCGTAGTTATCATTATAATAAACCTATATTAGGAATAAATGCAGGAAATCTTGGATTTTTAACAGATATCAAATTATATGAAATTGAAGATTTCATCGATAAAATCTTCTCTAATCAATATAGAATTGATCATCGTATGGTGTTAGAAATCAAACTACGCTCCAAAAAAGAAGAGAAAAATTTAATCGCCTTCAATGATATCGTACTCTCCCGACCTTCTATCGATGGTATGGTAAATGTAGATGCTTATGTTAGTTCACCAGACGCACAAATGGATAAAAAACATTTGAACCATTATTATGGAGATGGTGTTATCATCTCAACTCCAACAGGATCAACTGCCTATAACCTTTCAGCTGGAGGTCCTATCGTCTATCCCCTAACTGAAGCATTGATTATTACCCCAATTTGCCCTCACTCACTCACACAACGACCTTTAGTTTTACCTGCGGATTTTGAAGTGACTTTTGAAAGTGAAGATGAGACCATAATAGTTGTTGATGGACAAGATATTTATAATTTAAAATTTTTTGATGCCATTTCCATAAAAGTAGCACAAAAAGGAGTTCGCATGATTCATAGAATAGAGCGTAATTATTTTGATGTATTAAAACAAAAATTGCATTGGGGTAGTCAGTGATTACAAGATTTTATCTAAAAGAGCATCTTAGTTTCAAAGAAGTAGCACTGGAATTTGACCAAAATTTCATAATATTTACAGGACCTAGCGGTGCTGGTAAATCTATATTGATGGAAGCATTATTGTCTCTTTTTGGTATCAAAGAGTGTGATGCAAAAATGATTGAAGCATCTATCGAAAGAAATCTTAATTTAATAGACTTAGGCATTGAAGAAGATCATCCAAATATTTTTAAACTTATCAAATCAAAAAGCACTCGTTATTTTATAAACAACCAACAAATCTCTAAAAAAAATATAAAAATCATTAGTAAAAGTGTTGTAAATTATCTTACTTTACGTGAATTTACAGAATTTGAAAATGAAAATCTTTTAACACTTTTAGATGCTATTGCAAGCAAAGATAATAAAAAACATCAGCAATTATATGAAAAATATCAGCAAACTTACCACAGATTTTTAGAAGCGACAAAAGCATTACAAAAAATCACACAAGAAGAGAAAAAAGTAGAAGAGCTTAAAGAATTTACACAATTTGAAATCCAAAAAATAGAAACCATATCACCTAATGTCGATGAATACGAAACATTGATGATACAAAAAAAAGAGCTTTCTAAAAAAGAAAAAATTGAAACAGCCCTATCACAGGCACAGGAAATTTTTGCATATCGCACTAAAGTAAATGAAGCTTTAAATCTTTTAAATATAGAAAGTACATTTTTTGATGATACACTCAATGAACTAGAGTCAATATTTTCAGATGCGAGTAGTAGATTGGATGAACTTGATGATTTGGATATAGAATCCCTCTTAAACAGAATCGAAAAGCTCTCTGAACTAAAGAGAAAACATGGCTCTATTCAAGAAGCATTGATATATCTTGAAAAGAAAAAAGAGGAATTAATTCACTATGAAAATCTTAAGTTTGAAAAAGAAAAGTTACAGGAAAAACAAAATATATTAGATCAAGAGGTTCACAACCTTGCAGAAAAACTCTCACAAAATAGACAAAAAGCACTCAAAGTTTTACAAAACAGAGTGGAGCATTATCTAAATTTGCTCTACTTACAAGATATCCATTTTACACAAAAACCAAGTGAATTAAGTTCAATGGGACAAGATAGCATCAGCGTATCTTTAAAACAGACAAAACTTACAAAAGTCAGTGCAGGTGAACTCAATCGTCTACGCCTTGCCCTATTAGCAGCATCAAGTGAATTTATACAATCCGATGGAGGTATCCTTATCCTTGATGAAATAGATGCTAATCTTAGCGGAAAAGAGTCTATGAGTATTGCATCTGTACTACAAGTACTTTCTAAAACTTACCAAATATTTGCCATCAGCCACCAGCCACAACTATCTTCATGTGCACAAATGCACTTTTTGGTGCATAAAACCAAGGATGAAAGTAGTGTAACACTCCTTGATGAAGAGGGACGTATCAAAGAACTTTCACGCATGATTAGTGGTGAAGAGATCACCCAAGAAGCAATCGAGTTTGCAAAAAGTCTCAGAGAAGATAAAAGTTAACTATTATTAACCATATTTTTGATATAATGTTATTCAAACATAAACAAGGAGTCCTATTATGGCAAAAGTAATCAAAGTTATAGAAGTTTTAGCACAATCAAACAAAAGCTGGGAAGATGCAGCACAAAAGGCTGTCACAGAAGCATCCAAATCAGTACGAAATATCAAATCAATCTACATCAAAGAAAAAAGTGCGAAAGTTGTTAAAAACAAAATAGAAAAATATCGCATCACTGCAAAAATATCTTTTGAAATAGAATAGTACATGATCATCGACACACATTGCCACCTCAATGATCAGCGTTTTGATGAAGATTTGAACGATGTTATTCAGCGAGCATTTGACCATGGGGTCAAGGGGATGATTATCCCCGGTGCCGATCCTGATGAATTAGAAAAAGCGATAGAAATTGCACAAAGTCATGAAAATATATATTTTGCTGTAGGTGTGCATCCTTATGATTTAAAAAAATTTGATCTCTCATATCTTAAAAAATATATCGAACATCCAAAATGTATAGCAGTTGGAGAGTGTGGTTTGGATTACTATCGTTTACCAGAAGATGAAAAAGAGA
Source organism: Campylobacterales bacterium (assembly GCA_026985685.1). Classification (GTDB taxonomy): domain Bacteria; phylum Campylobacterota; class Campylobacteria; order Campylobacterales; family QNZT01; genus QNZT01. The sequence goes on from JALSQA010000457.1 coordinate 4,609, forward strand.
AAATTTTAGAAAAAGAAGCACAAAAAGAGATTTTTCGTAAACAAATAGAACTTGCAAAAACTTATAAAAAACCTCTTATCGTGCATATTCGAGATGCATCACAAGATAGTCTTGATATCTTAAAAGAAGAAAAGGCAAAAGAAGTTGGTGGTGTATTGCACTGCTATAATGCTTCACCTGTTTTACTAGAACTTAGTGAAGATGGCTTTTATTATGGGATTGGCGGCGTTGTTACATTTAAAAATGCAAAAAAACTTGTAGAGATATTACCCAAAATTCCACTCGATAAACTCTTACTCGAAACTGATGCTCCCTATCTTACACCTCATCCCCATAGAGGAGAGAGGAATGAGCCATACTATACTACTTATGTAGCCCAGAAAATCTCAGAAATTTTACAAATACCACTTGAAAAACTTGAAGAACAAATATTTGAAAATACTAAAAGAATATTTACAGTTTTTTAAAAGTATTATTTTACTAGAATCACCATAATTTAATACTTTTATGCCCATATCCTGGTCTAAAAGTGTATTAAGAAGGATTTTTTAATGCTAAACACAATGATATATATAGTTTTGCTTTTGCAACTATGTATGACTCAGAGTTTTGCAAAACAGACACTATTGGATATCACTCCCAAAGAAGAGATTTCGATTCTCAAAAGTCTTGATATAGACCCGACATTTCGTACAGATTATCGCTATATACAACTCAAACAAAACATCAATGCTCTAAAAAAACTATACTTTATAAGAACCCTTAAACGTGGTAATCTTTTTATGCCAAATTTACAGGAACTTCTAGGAAAATCTGATATACCAAATACTTTTCTTTATATGGCAATGGTAGAATCAAAATTTTTAGCAGATAGTAAGTCACATAAACACGCAGCAGGTCTGTGGCAATTTATGCCTGCAACTGCTAAAAAGTATAAACTCACCAACAATAGACATATAGATGAACGCTTAGATCCCATCAAATCCACCAAAGCGGCAATAGAGTATCTTCAATATCTACACCATCGTTTTCACAAATGGTACTTAGCTGCAATGGCATACAACTGTGGTGAAAGCAGACTTTACCGTGCTTTAGTAAAAGCACAGACAGATAATCTTGCTGTGCTTTTAGATGAAGATGAAGATTATATTCCAAAAGAGACAAGAGATTATCTACAACGTATCTTAGTTGCTGCACTTTTAGCTCATGATAAAAATATCATCAAAAAAAATAACAGCAATCATCTTTTTGGATTTTGTAGCAGTAAAAAGTTAGTAAAACTTTTTTTTAGAGGGGGAGAAAGCTTAAGTAGTATCTCAGTACAAATTGGTGTTCCAGTACAAAAGCTAAAAGATTGTAATCCTCAACTCATCGGCGACAAACTTCCTCCAAATAAAAAGATGTTTTATGTCTATCTTCCTGAAGATATCGTTGCAAAAGTTAAAGAGCGTATTAAAAATACAAAAGATACATTTACTTATCATGTCAGACCAAATGACACACTATTTTTAATAAGTAAACGTTTTAATATCAAAATGCAAGCAATTAAAATGCTCAATCCTCAATTAAAAAAAGTTTTAAAAATTGGACAACCTTTAACACTACTAGGAAAAGACCCCTTTGAGAAAGAGCATAATACAACAAAACCAACAGTAATAAAAAACCAAACTTTCATATATACCGTTGAAAAAAATATATCACTCTATGAAATTAGTCTCAAATTTAACAATAAAATAAAAACTTTACAAAAACTAAACCCCACTCTTCCAAAAAAATTAACCAAAGGGATGAAAGTCACTGTCATTAGAGATATTAATTTATCTAAAATACCAGAGCAAAATCTAAGTAAAACCCCACAAAATTTTAAAACAAAACCTATTTCGGGAGAAGGAAATAAAAGTTTTGAAGATAATAAATCATACAAAATAAAAACAGATCAAAATAAGACAGATAAAGTTTTACCAAGTAAACATATTAACGAAAAAAATAGTTCAATAAAAGTGCAAAATATAGTTAGCTATCACACTATCGTGCATACAATAAAACCAAATCAAACATTTGAAGATATTGCAAAACAATATAACTTAAAAATCAAAGATATTTTAAAAG
>JALSQA010000458.1 GCA_026985685.1 Campylobacterales bacterium
AAATTTGGACTAAACGATTCATTCTCACAAAAAGTACAACCCCCTTTGGCAACTTTTCCATCTATATTTGGACATGTAAATCCAAGTATAGAGATAGGTGTTTTGTAAACATTACATCCAAATTTTTGACGAAAATATCGCCCTGCTGTTAAAATTTCTCTCATAAGTTACTTGATAAAATACTTTCCGTCAAAGCTCACGAGTGAATATTTTGTTTCCCTGCCTAAACTATCTAAAAGCCCATCTAAAGAGAGAAAAGAGAGACTATCTGCACCGATATATTTACAAATCTCTTCATCACTCATGTTAGCAGAGATCAACTCACCATAACTTGGTGTATCTATGCCATAGCGACAAGGATGTTTGATCTGAGGTGAGGCAAGTTTAAAATGCACCTCTTTAGCCCCAGCTTCTTTAAGCATTTTTACAATCTGTTTTGAAGTAGTTCCTCTGACTAACGAGTCATCAATAATCACAACTCTTTTCCCCTCTATCACAGATTTTATAGGAGAGAGTTTCAAACGTACTTTCAAATCACGCATCTCTTGAATCGGTTCAATAAAAGTCCTGCCAACATAATGATTTCTAACAATTGCATTTTCAAATGGTATACCACTCTCTTCTGCATAACCTAAAGCAGCTGCTACACCACTATCTGGCACAGGAAGTACCACATCAGCTTCTACAGGATTTTCACGTGCAAGTCTTTTACCCATCTCGACACGCTTTTTGTATACATTTTTACCATCGATAATACTATCAGGTCTTGCAAAGTAGATATACTCAAAAGCACAAGGTCTTGGGTTTGGTTCATAAAGCTGAATTGATTTTGGTTCTTTACCCTTTTCAAAAATCAACATCTCTCCAGGATTGATCTCTCGAACAAATTTTGCCCCAACCAATTCAAATGCACATGTTTCACTAGCTACAATATATCCACCATTTTCAAACTCACCAAGAGCCAATGGACGAACACCATAACGATCACGTATAGCAAACATCTTTGTACGACTCTGAATCAAAAGACAATATGCCCCTTTTATCTGATCAAGTGCTTCTGTAATCCTGTCTTGCAGATTATCTTTTTGGCTTCTTGCTATAAGATGTATAATGTTTTCAGTATCCATGTAAGATTGAAAAATCGCACCTTCCTGGATAAGCTTTTCACGTATTTCTTCTTTGTTGATCAAATTACCATTGTGTGCTATTGCTATCTCACCCAAAAGATATTTTGCTGCAATAGGCTGTGCATCACTGACTGAATCACTTCCCGCTGTAGAGTAACGATTGTGTCCTATCGCTTTAGAACCTTTGAGATATTCAAAAGTATCTTCGCCTGAAAAGACATCTGTTACAAGACCTCTGCGTTTTTTTGTATAAATACATTTTCCATCACTTGAACTAATTCCCGATGCTTCCTGTCCACGATGCTGCATCGCAAACAGGGCGTAATACGCAACTTTAGAAGCATTTTTAACATTGAATACACCAACTACTGCACACATAAATTTCCCCTATATCCCTAAACAATCTGTTATTTTGTAAAGTCCATTATCTTGTTTTACTAGCCATTTGGCTGCTTTTATCGCACCTTTTGCAAAAGTATCTCGACTTGTTGCTGTATGATTGAGTTCTATATATTCTCCATCATTGTAAAATCCTGCCGTATGCCGACCGACGATATCACCACCACGCAGTGCCATAACAGCAATTTCATCTTTCGTCCTTGCACCTATATTGCCATCTCTGCCACTGACACGTACTTTATCAAGCTCCAAACCTCTAGCTGCTGCTACATGTTCTGCTAAGGTGATAGCTGTACCACTTGGAGCATCTTTTTTGTGACGATGGTGCATTTCTACAATCTCAGCATCAAAATCACTCAAAGCTTCACTGGCTAAAAATGCTAATTTATTTAAAATCGCTACACCTAATGACATATTTGTCGCATAAAGTATAGGCATATATTTTGAAGCTTCCTGCAAAAGATTAAATTGATGTTTATTCAATCCAGTTGTACCGATAACCAATGGTGTAGGATTACCATCAATCGCAGTTTCCAATAAAGACTCTGTACCATTTGGTAAAGTAAAGTCAATCACAACATCTGAATTTTCCAATAATGTTTTTGTATCATTTGTCACTAAAGTATCTTCATCTACTGTATGTCGAAACTCTTCTATGGCATGCAATGTAGCTGCTTTTGCAAGTTCATCTCCCTGAAGATTTTTAACTAACAACTCACCGACTCTACCAGTTGAACCATGTATACCTACATTTATCATATTTTCTTTTCCTTACTACTTTGATTTAATGTGATTTTGCAACAACTTGTAGTGCTGCTACTGCACCATCACCAGCTGCACAAACCACTTGTTTTGGTGCCTGGATACGAATATCACCAGCTGCATAAAGTCCTGGTACAGAAGTATTCATGCTCAAATCAACAACCACTTCACCCCATTCACTCATCTGACACAAAAATGTACCATCTTCTTGTTTTAGTACTTCATTGTTGACATTCATACCAACAAATATAAAAATACCAGGCACTTTAAGATCTCTTTGCTTACCAGATTTATCTACGATCATCACACCATTTACACCCATAGCATCACCATAAATCTCTTCAACAGTGCTGTTTAATATAAGTTCTATTTTCGGATTGTTTTTCACTTTTTCTACTGTATTTGGTGCTGCTCGAAATGTATCTCTTCTATGAATAACATGAACCTTTGAACAGATGTTGGCAAGGTACAAAGCCTCTTCAAGTGCTGTATCACCACCACCTAAAACAGCTACTTCCTTATCTTTGTAAAAAAACCCATCACAAGTAGCACAATTACTAACACCTTTGCCATAAAAAGTATCTTCACCTTTTAGACCTGCACGTTTTGGGGTACTACCTGTGCAAACGATAACATTTTTTGCAAGTTCTTCTTTACCACCTGCTAACAAAATCTTAAAACTCTCACCCTCTTTTGTCACACGAGAAACTTCAGCCATTTCATGTCTTAGACCAAACCGCATACATTGTTCCGGCCATGGCTCCATCAACTCCAAACCTGTTACAACTTCTTTGATTCCAGGATAGTTTTCTATCTCACTACTTTGGGTGATCTGACCACCAGGTAAACCTTTTTCATACATGACAACATCTTTCAAACCACCTCTTGTAGCATATAAACCTGCGGTCAATCCAGCAGGTCCACCACCGATAATCGCTAAATCAAGCATATATTCTCCTATTATTCTATCACTTCTATTTGAGTGTTTTGTTTGTACTGTGTCCCTTTAAAACGTTTGATCTCGAATGCACATGGGATTTCATAGATATTGAAGCGTTGTATAAATTTCAAAAGTGTATTCATACCGCTAGTTATTGGAATAATACTATCTTCACCTTTAAATCTCTTTTGATACAGGTCAATTGCAAGTATAGGGTTGGTTTTTACTAGTTTTTGGGAAATATCTTTACTGTTTTGCATATTTGAACTATAAACCAACACAGTATATTTTTCTGATTTTGGCAAAAAGATATCTTTTTGCATATAAAATACATTGTTTTGAAAATCAAAAAATTTATACTCTGAAAATTTATAGTTATAGTAAGCAAATGCACCGGCGACCATCAAGGCACCGAAGAAGGAAGCAAATACATAAGTGAGGGAAAAATGATTTCCCTTTTTTCTTGTTCTCATGAAACACCATTACAAGATAAGCACGATCGCTTATCTTGTGAATTTAAGATTACAGTAATGAATCTATTTTATCTGCAAGTACTTGTTTACCAGCAGCTCCTACCATTTGATCAACCAATTCACCATCTTTAAAGAAAAGAAGTGTTGGGATAGAACGGATTCCGTATTGGATAGCGATATCTTGTTCTTCATCAGTATTTACTTTTGCGATAGTCGCTTTACCTTCAAAATCCTCTGCTAACTCTTCAACCACTGGTGCGATCATTCGACAAGGTCCACACCAAGGTGCCCAGAAGTCTACTAAAGTAACGCCTTTTGCGATTGTATCTTTGAAATTGTCATTGGTTAATTCTACATATTTTCCCATATTTTCTCCTATTGTTTTTTATATTAATATAGATTAATAGGCAGATATTATACAATTTTAATCTTATTTTAATGTTAATAATTAATAACACTCTTATAAAAAGTTAATAAATTTAACTAAATAGAAAAAATATATCATATATTTTTATAAAAACATGATATATTTACCAAAAAAGAGGAGTAATAAATGAATTTTTTAAAAAGTCTTATACCTCTAAATGTAATAGCTTTGATAGTTATACTTCTTCATGATCGTGGAATTGCACCTGCTATTTTAGGCAGTGAGGGTAAATGTGGTGATTATCAGTTTCTTGCTATTGTTGCTTCTATCTTGCTTTTAACACTTTCATGGGAGCTTGTCAAAGCAACAATGTTAGCATCTGAGGGTTCAGGTTCATGGGTAGATTTTTTTATGTCTTTTGGATTTGTTATCGCTCTTATCGGATATGCTGTATTTGAGTATGCACAAACGCATAGACTACCTTCTGCTGCCTATGGACTCTTAACTGAAGCACAACTGCTTGATGTAATGGTAGGTTTTGTTTTAGCTATCACTAATGCAAGAAGGGATCTAAATCTAGGAGGAAAATAAAAATCCTCCTAAACTAAATATACTACTCAACCACAATCTCAATGCGTCTGTTTTTTGCTCTTCCTTCTGGAGTATCATTGTCTGCTATCGGATTTAACTCACCCTTTCCAACTGCTTGAATCTTTGCTGAATCTACTCCATACTGTATCATCAAACGTTTAACTGCTTGTGCTCTTTTAAGTGATAGTGAGACATTATCACCGTGTTTTCCCGAATTGTCTGTATAGCCTTCAACTGTAATATATTGATAACCTTTGTCATTTAGTCCTCGTACAAAATTTAAAATCAATGTTTTAGAAGAAGGTTGTATAGTAGTAGAATTTGGTTCAAACTGCACAGCAAGTGTTTTTCTAAGTGATGGCAAAGGCTTAAAAGTTACACGGCGATGGCGTTTTGAAACTACCATAGGTTTACGATGGATGGCAGGCTTTTTATAAGTAACAGGACAACCATGAATATCCACTACTGTATCTTTTCTGGTATTTGGACATATATCCATACTATCTCTCACCCCATCACCATCAGCATCTGAAAAGACAAGATGAGTACTTCTTCGTTTTGGAAAGACATGATTTGAAGGTGTTTTTACAGATAGTTCTGGATACAAAAGGTTATCTCCATCATAAGCACCATAAGTGTGTTCAGCTATATGCCCCATTCCTCCAGTGCTTAAGCGAAAACCTACAAATACAGCTGCTTCACCCTCTTGTCCACTATCGGTAGTGATAAGCTGTATCCATCTAGCCTCGGTAAAAAACTTAAAATCATCATTTTGATATCCAAAAAATGGAAATTCTAACCCTCCTGCTAGTTGAACATAAGGAGAACTTTTGAAATCTGGACGTTCGTTATTTACATATTCATATCCTAAACCAGCATAAGCATATGGTACGATAGCATTTAGATAAATTTCATTTGACTCATATAAAATATTGGCTGAACCTTGTAATAAATAATCAACCCCACCATTTCCTTCGGAAATATTGACATAAGAGAAGTCAAATTTTGGCTTAATATTGTTACCTGTATCTACTGTGAGATCAAGACCAAAAGTATGCTTTTGCAAGCTAAAAGTATCACTTAAACTACTTAAACCATACTTGAAACTCATAAATATATTATCCACAGCTCCAAGTTGAAGTGTTGTAAAAAGTGGCAACGAGATGAGTAGAAAACGTTTTTTCATGTATCTTCCTTGCAGAATTATTAAATAATCATAACAAATAAGGGCTTAAGTCAATTATTTATAACCTTTTAATACTCTTATGCTAGATTTGTAATAATATTATTTAGTTTTCATGAAGTCTATCATAGGCTATTTTTAACTGATCTATCGCCTTTTGAAGTTCTAACCTTGGCAAAGCAAAATTCAACCGCATAAACCCTTCTCCACCCTTGCCAAACGAAATACCAGGATTAAGTCCTAATCCTGCTTCTTCAACAAACCACTTTTGCAAAGCCTCATCATCCATCCCCATCTCTCTACAATCAAGCCAGAGTAGGAAAGTAGCTTCCATCTTAACAGGCTTGATCTTTGGCATCGAAATAAACGCTTTATAAAGATAAGAAAGATTTTCTGATAAATAAGATTTTAATTCATGTAACCACTCATCACTTTGGGTATAAGCTGCGATAGTCGCAGTCTGAGAGATAAGAGAAGGAGCATCCAGACTGAAACGACGAAAAATCTCATGAAAACGCCTGCGTAAAGAACTGTTAGGAACGATAGCATAAGCAGTAACAATCCCTGCGATATTAAAAGTTTTGGAGGGAGCATTTAGAGTGATAGTAATATCTCTTGCATCAGAAAGTGAAGCTATTGGAATATGACGATGCCCTTTGTGACATAAATCAGCGTGTACTTCATCAGAGATAATGATCACACCATTTTGGCAGCAAATCTTCGCCATCTGTTCCAGTTCCCACCGCTCCCAGACACGCCCCGTAGGATTGTGAGGAGAACAGAATAAAAATAATTTTGCCTCTTTTGCTTTGGCTTCAAAATCTTCAAAATCAATCTCATATCTACCACCATGAAGTAAGAGTTCATTTT
>JALSQA010000459.1 GCA_026985685.1 Campylobacterales bacterium
GAGTTTATCTCTCTGTTTTATCTCCTTTTTTATTTCATATAATTTTTATCCTATTTATTACTCTTTTATGCTACAATCCATTTTTATATAAAATTTAGGAGAAAAATAGATGAAAAAAATCATATTAGCCCTTTTGGCAATATTAATTGTTGCAGGAGGAATATTCTTTTTACGTAATTCAAAGAATACTTACGACAAAAGTAAGTTTAGTGCAGTTGTGACACCTAGTCCTTTAAAAGTAGACAGCAGTGTCTCATTTACACTACCTGATCAATTTAACAAAGCCCATAGTCTAAATGAAAACACAAAAACATTGATTTTTAGTTTTGCTAAACAAAGTGGACATGATGTACGTAACTTTTTAAAAGAACAACCACAAGATTATCTTAGTTCAAAAAATGCTTTTTTTGTTGCAGATATAAGCCCAATGCCTACTGTTATAAGAAATGCCTTTGCTCTTCCAGATTTGAAAAAAAGTAGTTTTTCTGTTTTGTTAATCTATGATGAAAATATCGCAAAACAATTTAAAGACGAAAAAAAAGCCTCTGAAATCATGGTCGTTTCTCTAAATAATAAAAAAGTAACAAATATAACTTTTGTAAAAGATATAGAATCATTAAAAAAGTTGATCAACTAAGGATATCTGATATCATTAACCATGTATTAACAAACTATTTATAATCAGTTAATCCTCATTTTATATACTTATCGAGTAAGAAAATAAAATGAGGATTTATATATGAAAAAAATTTTAGCATTTACTTCGCTACTTGCCGTTGGTCTTAGTGCTAACGCTATTGATTTTAACCTTGCACAAAGCAATCCAAAACATGTAGAACCAACTTCTATGAATGAAGTACTCTCTTTTCATGATAGTATCAAAAATGTCATGCAAAGTGTTGTCAATATATCAACAACAAAAGAGATACCTGCCTATCAAAACAATCCATTTTACAATATACCATTACCTAGACAAAAAAGTGCCCATGCCTTAGGCTCTGGAGTCATTGTCAGCAGTGATGGTTATATCGTCACCAATAATCATGTTGTCGAGAATGCTGATGATATTACAGTCACACTTCCAAAAAGCAAAGATGAATATAGTGCTAAAGTTATCGGAACAGATAAAGAGAGTGATTTGGCTGTCATCAAAATAGAAGCCAAAAATCTTCATGCTATAAAACTTGCTGATGCAAAATCACTACAAGTAGGTGATGTTGTTTTTGCCGTGGGTAATCCTTTTGGTGTAGGAGAAAGTGTCACACAAGGAATAATCTCAGCTCTAAATAAAAACCGTGTAGGTATCAACCAATATGAAAACTTTATCCAGACAGATGCTTCAATCAACCCAGGAAATTCAGGTGGGGCACTAGTAGACAGCCGTGGTGCACTTATCGGTATCAATAGTGTAATCATCTCTCGAAGTGGAGGAAACAACGGCATTGGTTTTGCCATTCCTATCGATATGGTAAAAAACATCACTAAAAAACTTGTAGATAATGGAAAAGTTACCAGAGGATATATGGGTGTAAGTATTTCAGATGTCACCAAAGAGTATAAATCCGTTTATAACCATAAAAAAGGTGCTGTAGTTCTCACAATAGAAAAAAATTCACCAGCACAAAAATATGGTATCAAACGGGGTGACTTGATCTTTGATGTAAATGGCAAAACAATCAAAACTGCCTCTGATTTGAAACAACAAATTGCTTCATATAAACCAGATCAAAATGTTACCTTGAAAGTAGAACGTAACAAAAAAAATATAGACCTAAGAGTTGTCCTAACATCACGTGATACTTTGGCATTTGACAAAAACACCAAAGAGATTTTTTCAGGTATGCAAATCATCGCACTAAACAATCAAGTACGATACCAATACCGAATACCTGGCAATATAGAAGGTGCTCTGATTGAAGATATCAAACCACTCTCTCGTGCCGAAAAAGTAGGCTTTCAAGCAGGTGATGTTATAATCCAGGTAGAAGATAAACCAATCGTCTCTTTACAAGATTTACAAGAGGCACTAAAAGAGTATAAAAGACAACCAAAGCGTATTTATGTCAATCGTTACGGTACAATCTTGATGCTTGTTATCAAATAGGAGTAGTACATGATCGAAGTTTTGATGATCGAAGATGACAGCGAACTAGCACAGATCATCACCAAATATCTGGCAAAATTCGATATTAATGTTACTAATGCAGAAGATCCTTATATCGGTTTGTCAAAATTGGAAATAAGCACGTATGAATTGCTTATTCTGGATTTGACACTTCCTGGAATGGATGGATTAGAACTTTTACAACGTATACGAAAAATCTCTGATATTCCAGTTATCATCTCATCAGCAAGAGATGATATCGTCGATAAAGTGATTGGATTAGAGCGTGGGGCAGATGATTATCTGCCAAAACCTTATAATCCCAGAGAATTAGAAGCCAGAATCAAATCTATCCTGAGACGACATCACAAAAGTGACCAAAAAAATACAGAAGAATCAAATATATTTGAAGTAAATGAAGATGGAATGATGATATCATTTAAAGGAGAACTACTCTCACTGACACCAGCAGAATTTGACATCTTAAATGCACTCATAAAACATAAAAACGGTGTAGTCTCACGTGCAGATATCATCTATCAAAGTGAATTTATAAATGATGATAGTAGTTTTAAAAATGTTGATGTCATGGTCTCTAAAATCAGAAGCAAACTTGCTAAAATTGACCCAGATCACACCTACATAAAATCTGTTCGTGGTGTAGGATATCAACTGCTAACCAATCCTGCATGAAAAACGTTTCAATCATCACCTTTATAAATACGATATTTATCATCGCATTTGTAGGGGTACTTAGTACATTTATACTTTTTACAAACTGGGAAAGAGATCGCTATTTTGCTTATGAAAAACAACGCTACTCTCTTGTAGCAGATGCTTTTTTATCTGGCTTACAATTTTTACCCCAGGAGAGACAATTACAACGACTATATAAACATTTTAATGTAAAAAATATCAAAGATGCAGATAAAAGACTCTCCATTTTAAAATCAGCGAAATTACTTTTTATAAAAAATACAATTTTTGGGCGTGTACGTGTATATCAAAAAAGAAAAAATCGCTACATCTATATACAAACCCTTGGTTACAATTTAATGCTAAAAGATCTCAAACCAAAAAAATACAATAGAGAAATAGCACTACTTTTACTCGCTCTTATAAGTGGTATATTGACATTTATCTATACTACATTAAGACGAAAACTCTATCCACTCAAAGTCCTAGACAAAGAAGTACAAAAATTTGCAAATGGAAACCTTGATATACAAATTGGTACATATGGAAATGACGAAATAGGCAAAATAGCAACTACATTTAACAAAGCTATTCAAGCGATCAAAGAACAGATGGAATCAAAAAATCTATTTATGAGAAACATGATGCATGAACTCAAAACACCTATCACTAAGGGGCGTATTTTAGCTGAAAGTATTGATGATTTTGAAGATAAAGAGTTACTTATAAGATCTTTTGAACGAATGAATGAAATAATCACAGAACTTGCTCAGGTAGAAAAACTAACATCAAAAAATCTCAAACTAAATCCCCAAATAGTATCTTTTGATGCACTGATTGAAAAGAGTAAAAAGCTTCTGATATGTCAAGAAGAGCGTGTGGTAAAACAATATAATAATTTTCGCCTTACAGTTGATCCTAATCATTTTACTATCGTACTTAAAAACCTTATAGACAATGCTATCAAATTTAGCACAGATCAAAAAGCAATCATCAAAGCAACTCCTAAAAAGATAGAAATCCTCTCAAAAGGAGAACAGATGAAACATCCCCTCTCCTACTATACCGAACCATTTTCACAAGAAGAGAAAAAAAACAATGGCTTTGGTTTAGGACTATATATAGTTCAGTCTATCTTAGATATACACCATAACAAATTCTCTTATCATTATGAAAATGGCTATAATATTTTTGAGATTGTGCTATAATAAAACTATCTACAGATAAAGGATAGATATGGACATACTTTTTAGTGACCCATTATGGTGGCAATGGATGGCATTTGGATTTATCTTGGTTGTAGCCGAGATAATTGTACCTTCATTTGTTGTTATCTGGTTTGGTATCGCCGCTATTGCTGTGTCTGTTATAGATTGGATGTTTGATACCACTTTTAAAACAGAACTATTTCTATGGATATTTTTATCATCATTCTTTGTCTATCTATGGTTTAAAAAATTTAAACCAAAAACACTTACAAAAAGCGGTCAGGCAGATGAAGACATGAATACAAAAGGAGTCATAACCCAAGAAGTAGAACCTTTTGGAAGAGGACGTGCAAAGTTTGAAGTCCCTATTCTAGGAAGCAGTGACTGGGTTGTCACATCTGATGAAAAGTTAGAAACAGGCACACATATCGTCAGTATAGAAGCTTTGGGAAATATGATCAAAGTTAAAAAAACAAAATAAAGGAAATTTTATGGAATTATTATTAGTCTTACTTGTTGTTGTTCTTATCACGCTATTTGCAGGTATCAAAATCGTTCCCCAGGGAGAAGAGTGGGTAGTAGAGCGACTTGGAAAATACCACACTACCCTCGTTCCAGGTTTAAATGTCATCATACCTTATGTTGACTCTATACGTCAGAAAATTTCTACCAGAGATATCATACTTGATATCGAGCAACAAGAAGTTATCACAAAAGACAATGCTGTCATTTTAACAAATGCAGTGGCTTTTATCCGTGTAACAGACCCAAAACGAGCCCTTTACGGTATAGAAGATTTTAGACTTGCTATCCAAAATCTAATCACAACAACCTTGCGTGCTATTATCGGAGAGATGAAACTAGATGAAGCTTTATCAAACAGAGATATCATCAAATCAAAACTAAAAGACCAAATCATCGATGATGTTGTAGACTGGGGTATTACTGTAAAATCTGTCGAAATTCAAGATATCACACCTTCAGGTTCTATGCAAAGTGCAATGGAACAACAAGCTGCAGCTGAGAGAGAAAGACGTGCTATCGAAACAATAGCAGAAGGTAATAAAAATGCCAAAATATTAGAAGCAGAAGGTAAACTACAAGCAGCCAAAAAAGAAGCTCAGGCACAAATCGCCCTCTCAGAAGCTTCAGCCCAGGCTATCAAAAATGTCTCAGAAGCTATCCAGGATAAAGAGCTACCAACTATGTTTTTGTTAGGTGATAGATATATCAACACTCTTGAAAAGATGACAAGCTCACCAAATAGTAAATTTGTCGTCTATCCAGCAGATCTGCAAAGTGCCATAAGAGGTCTTTTAGGAACTATAAAAAAATAAAGACATCTAAATAGTTCCAAAGTTATCACTTTGGAGCTATATTTGCTAAAACATCAAACTGCGAGTAACCCATAAAAGCATACTTATAGTCTTTTTCACAACTCAAAAACTTTTATAAAAAGTAGCAAAATATTAATTTTTTTTTAATTTAAACTTTCTGTAAGTAATTTTATTTTATCTAAAGTTATTTTTGTTAAACTATTATTAACTTTATAACATATTTTTCGTTAAAGTATACTAAAAATAAAATTATTTTAAAAAGGATTAAATTTATGACAAGATATCAACTTTTGTTAATTTCTACTGTTTGTGCAAGTCTACTTGCAGGATGTGACGGTGCTTGCTGTGGTGATGTAAATCAAACAAAAAATAGTATCAAAGAGTATGGAGGAGATACAAAATTAATACCTCCAGCAGTAAAATTTACAATCACAGATGTAATCCATGGTAATTGTACTGCTGGAAAAGTTCTAACTTTACAATCTCAAAGTACAGATAGTGATGGAACTATCATAGAAAACATATGGGAACAAGACCAAAATCTTATAGACACAACAACTATCACTTGTCCAGAAGAAGGAAAAACAAGTACAATATGTTTAACAAGTACAGATAATGATAATCAAAAAGCTAAATCATGTCAAACTATAACAGGCATAAAAGATACAAACGATATAACCCAAAAGCCACTCTCTATCCTCACACTTCCAAATGATGGTGATACGGGCGATGGACAATATATCGACTGTTCAGATATAAAAGATGCAGATAATATCCACACCTATCCTGATGATATATATTTTTATGGTAGTAATACCCCAAAAGATATCAAAACTGTCACTTGGGAATATACATACATCAAGGCAGATGGTTCAATAGAGTCTGGTCCAACTATCCAAACACAAGCCCAATATAATGCTGAAAATAATGAGATAGATGGTCAATGCAAAAAATGGTTTCATACTGGCAATGGAGTCAAAAAAATAGATATAAAATTTACAACACTAGATGATGATCATGAAAGCAATACTACAAACTATATATTTGATGTAGATTCACATACCCTGCAACAGCTTTAAAAAGAATAGATCAACAAGTATATTGATAGTAATCAAAAAGTACTTTTTTGATCTCTTCTTTTTCACTTTCAGACCAGCGATTTTCTTTTAAAAATCCTGATAAATATAGAAGTATTACATTTTTAATCTCTTGATGTTCAGAAAGTAATTTTGCATAGCAGGTATGATGTGTCCAATATCAGTACAATCAAAAAGATGACAAAGTTTTTGCATACAAACTTCATCTTTTTTAAGCATCATTACAAAGTTATCA
>JALSQA010000460.1 GCA_026985685.1 Campylobacterales bacterium
ACATCTTTGGCAAAGTCTTTCATCTTTCCACCAAAATTTTTTTCCCATATGAGCTTTCCATTGGTATCAAATTTAATCACATAAACATCTGGATCTCCCATTTCGCTAAAAGACCTAGTTTCTCCTACGGCAACAAAATTTCCATCTGTCGTTTGTACAACAGCATATGCAATATCTTTTCGTTTTTTCCCAAATGTTTTTTTCCAAAGTAGCTTTCCATGAGTATTTACTTTAAGAACCAGAACATCATCACGCCCTTTTCCATAAGAACGACAGTCTCCTACCACAATCACATTATCATTTTCTGCTGCACATACATCATATGCTATATCTTTACTTGTTCCACCAAAAGCAACTTGCCAGCTATTTACAAATGCTCTTTTCTGCTCTGCTTTTTGTTTTTGTGCAGGTGTCTTTTCTGTTACTCCAGCGACTAATGTCATCGTACAAAAGCCCAGAGAACTCAAACCTATGATCACATTTTTAACTATTTTAGTCATTCATAGTCCTTATAATTATTTTATACTAAATTATAATATATTCTTATTTAATAAGAACTGAATAGTGATTATAGTAATTATTAAAAATTTGTAACATTCCTAAATTGTGCAATTTCTGTTTCTACCATATCATCAATCATCTTTTTATAAATTTCAACAGCTAAATTTGGAGATACTCCTAAAGTCAATGCTTTATGACGTATCCTGTCCATTACATGATCAATACGTTCATCAGTCTTGATCTCTTCAACTGAATGTTTAAAATTTGCTGCTTGTTTTACCATATCTTTACGTTTAGCGATAAGTTCCATGATTTGATCATCTATCGCATCGATCTCACTTCTCACTTCTTCTAATGAACTACATTTTTTCATAATATTAACTCCTTCTTTTTCTAGTCGTATTTTACCATAATATCGGCATATATTTATCACAAATTAACAATTGCCTAATTTTTAATCAGTTTTTTTGATAAGCTTTTCTTATTTTGATGTAAAATTGTCTTTGTAAAAATTTTTAAACAGGAGAACTATATGAGTAACATATTTAGACTCATTTTATTGGCACTTTTGCCTTTATCTGCTTTTGCGGATGAAGCAAAACTTGATTCAGGTGATACTTCATGGATGATGATGTCTACTGCATTAGTATTATTGATGACACCAGCAGGTCTTGCACTATTTTATGCAGGTATGACACGATCAAAAAATGCACTTAACACATTTGCAATGGTAATGGGTGCATTTGTATTGGCTATGGTCGTATGGATTGTTGCGGGTTATTCTATCGCATTTGGTACTTCAGCTAATGCTACAATTCAAAATGTAATGGGTGGTTTTGGCAATGTAATGCTAAATGGTATCAAATGGACTGATTTAAGTGGTACTTATCCGACTTATGTATTTGTTGCTTTCCAGGGAACATTTGCTGCTATTACAGTTGCTATCGCTTCAGGATCGGTTATAGGTCGTATGAAATTTTCAACTTGGATGCTTATAGTTGCACTATGGGGTCTTATAGTTTATGCTCCGATAACTCACATGGTTTGGGGTGGTGATGGTGCTTACCTTTTTGATGCAGGTGCTCTTGACTTTGCCGGTGGTACAGTTGTTCATATGAATGGTGGTTTAGCTGGTCTTGTATTAGCAATTTTAGTAGGTAAACGTAATGGATACCCTAAACTTCCTATGAAACCTTATAGTATTTTATTGACAGCTGCAGGTGCTGCATTACTATGGTTTGGCTGGTATGGATTTAATGGTGGTTCTGCTTTTGGTGCAAATGCTATCGCTGGTTTGGCAGTACTTACTACAACTATCGCTACAGCAGCGGCTGGTGTAACTTGGTTATTGCTAGAGTGGATTATTTATAAAAAACCTACACTTTTAGGAATTGCATCTGGTATTATTGCTGGTTTAGTTGCTATCACACCTGCTGCTGGTTTTGTAAGCGTTGGTGGTGCATTTATCGTAGGTATTGTTGGAACAATTATAGCATTCTTTGGTGTTGTAGTATTAAAGAAAAAACTTGGATACGATGATAGCCTTGATGCATTTGGAATCCACTTTTTAGCTGGTCTCTGGGGTGCAATTGCTACAGGTATATTAGCTGTTAATGACAAAGAACTTCTTTGGGATGGTCCACTAAAAGAGAGTGGCGATAGAATGGGTCAAATCATGGTACAGGCAGAATCAATATTGATAGTTGGTGCCTGGACACTTATCGGTACAGTAATCGTTTATTTTATTGCTAGTACAATTACAGGTGGCGGTAGAGTTGATGCTGAAACAGAAGAAATGGGACTTGACGAATCAGTTCATGGAGAAAAAGCAATGAGTCTATAAAAGGCTCTTGTAATATTATAAGCAAAAAGGATTGTAGATATGAAAAAAATAACAGCAGTTATCAAACCATTTAAACTTGATGACGTAAAAGAGGCACTTGTAGCAGCAGAGATTGAAGGTATGACAGTTTCAGAAGTAAAAGGTTACGGTAGACAACAAGGTCATTCAGAACTTTACAGAGGTGCTGAATATGTTGTAGATTTCTTACCAAAAGTAAAAATTGAAATTGTAGTAAGTGAAAGCTTTGTTGATAAAGCTATTACAGCTATCGCAACAGCTGCAAAAACTGGTAAAATCGGTGATGGTAAGATTTTTGTTTCACCTATCGAAAAAACTATCAGAATCAGAACTGGTGAAGAAGACGAAGAAGCATTATAGTAAGCTTTGCTAGAGGACATGAGATACAACTCTCATGCTCTCTATGTTATAATCGATCCAAAATTATAATTGGATGTTATTTTGGGTATTTTTTCTATCGACTATCGTGATCCTATTTACGGTGTCATTCTACTTGTTGCCATTGTCCTTATTATCTCATTTTTTAGTTATTCCTGGGGAATCTTCAAAACAAAAGAAGAAGAATCTAGTGTCAATAAATTTCTAAAAAAATTTCATCAATACGATGGATTTAGCGAATATAAAGAGGTTATTCATAAAAAACAGCTTCCTATAGAATCATCAATTCTTATGGCTTTAACTTTTGAAAAAGGTGGTGAATATCAAAAAGCTATCGAAATATATCAAGCTATTTTAAAAGGTGTCAAAGATACTATCGTTAAAAAAGATATTTTAACGCTACTTGGAAAGACTTATTACAAGGCAGGTTTTTTGGAACGATCAAGAGAAATCTTACTCACATCACTTAAACTATATCCTCGCAATGAAGAAGCACTTACTTATCTTATCGTTATTTATGATAATCTGCGTATATACGATAAAGCATTAGATGTTTTAGAAACATTAGAAGCACTTGGTGCAGATGTGAAAGAAAAAAAATTATATTTTCAAATTTTAAGTATCATCAACAATAAATCCTTTAATGATGAAAAGAAAATTGACAAATTAACTAATCTGGGATTAGAACATAAAATAGTTCAAAGAAAACTTTTTGAATATCTGAAAAATCATAATTTATCACTAAAATCTTCTATACTCAAAGATTTTGATTTTCAAAATATTATTGATCTAATTTGGGATACAAGAATAGACAGACTTGATGAAACACTCGTAGAATCTTCTCCCCTGCTTTGTGAAATATATACAGCAAAAGGTGATGTGAAGCTAACAGATAAAAGTAATCAATTTATACTCAATATCTTAATCAAACTATCTCTTGTAAATGATAAAAGTGCTGATATCAGTTTTGATTATACTTGTAGTGATTGTAAAAATACATTTCCACTCTACTTTTATCGCTGCCCACAATGTCAACGCATCAATAGTGCCAAAATAAGTATAAAATTAGCAAAGAGAGAGTATGAAACAGATTCACTTGTTTAGCGACGGTTCTTCACTTGGAAATCCAGGCTATGGAGGATATTGTGCAATTGTAAGATATAAAGATCATGAAAAAATTGCCAGCGGTGCATTGCCAAATGTCACCAATAACCAAATGGAACTTTTAGCAGTTATAGAAGGATTAAAACTACTCAAAGAACCTTGTGATGTGACCATCACTAGTGACTCTTCTTATGTTGTAAAAGGTATCAATGAATGGCTGGTAAACTGGATTAAAAAAGATTTTAAAAAAGTTAAAAATCCTGATCTTTGGCAAAAATATATAGAAGTAGCAAAGCCCCATAAAATTAAAGCTATTTGGGTCAGAGGACACAATGGACATGAAGAAAATGAAAAGTGTGATAAAATAGCAAGAGATGAAGCCCAAACTTTAAAACAATCAGACAAGGAAAGATAGTGGGAAATATAACAGAGTTAGAAAATAGACTTGGTTATCATTTTAAAGATCAATTATTACTAAAAACAGCACTAACACATAAAAGTAGTAAAGAAACATACAATAATGAACGTTTAGAGTTTTTAGGTGATGCAGTACTTGATCTTATCGTTGGAGAATATCTTTATAACCAGTTTCCTAGCGTTAGCGAAGGAGAGCTATCTAAACTAAGAGCTTCCCTGGTCAATGAAAAAGGTTTTGAAAAACTCGCCAGACTTTTGAATCTGGGTAATTTTATATATCTATCTCTTGCTGAAGAAAACAACCAGGGCAGAGAAAAACCATCTATTCTTTCTAACGCTTTTGAGGCTCTTATAGGTGCAATTTATATAGAGAGTGGATTAGAAAAAGCTACAAAAGTTTCACTCAAACTTTTGGAAGAAGCACACCCAAAGATTGATCTTGCTACTGTATTTAAAGATTACAAAACGACACTCCAGGAGATAACACAAGCACATATGGGTGTAACTCCACAATATATTGTCATAGGATCTAGTGGTCCTGATCACAATAAAGAATTTATTATCATGGTAAAAATAAACGATAAAGAGATCGCACAAGCCAAAGGAAAAAGCAAAAAAGAAGCACAGCAAGAAGCTGCAAAAATGGCTATAAAAAAGTTAAAAAAGGAAAACATTGAATAGTTTTGGCAAACGATTTATATTTACAACTTTTGGAGAATCTCACGGGAAAGCACTAGGTTGTGTAGTAGACGGTATTCCTGCTGGAATTGTTATCGATGAAGCATTTATACAAAGTGAACTAGATAGAAGGAAACCTGGACAAAACAGTTATGCAACAGCAAGAAAAGAGAGTGATAAAGTAGAAATTCTAAGTGGTGTTTTTGAAGGTAAGAGTACAGGTACACCTATAGCTATGGTTATTTTTAATACAAATCAAAAAAGTAAAGACTATACGAATATAAAAGACCTATTTCGTCCTGGACACGCAGATTTTACATATTATCACAAATATGGCATTCGTGATTACAGAGGCGGTGGACGAAGCAGTGCAAGAGAAACAGCAGCGAGAGTTGCAGCTGGAGCAATTGCTAAACTTATGCTAAAAGAGTTAGATATTGAGGTTCTAAGCGGTGTTTATGCTATCGATGGAATAAACGCAACTAATATCGACTTTGAATATGCCAAATCAAGTGAAATTTTTGCCTTAGACAAAGATCAGGAATTAGCTCAAAAAGAGGCTGTTCTAAATGCAAAAAACAGTCATGATTCAGTAGGAGGTGTGGCTTTAGTTACAATAAAAAATACACCTATTGGACTTGGTGAACCTATATACTATAAGTTAGATGCCCTGCTTGCTGATGCTATGATGAGTATCAATGCTGTAAAAGGTATAGAAATTGGCGAAGGTACAAACTGTGCTTTGCTTAGTGGAACTCAAAATAATGACGAAATAAATAAAAATGGATTTTTAACAAATCATAGCGGTGGTATACTTGGTGGAATATCAAATGGTGATGATATCAATATAAAAATTTCCTTCAAGCCAACCCCTTCAATTTTCAAAAAACAGCAGACTATAGATATTCACTCTAACGAAGTAAATTGTGAATTAAAAGGACGACATGATCCTTGTGTTGCCATTAGAGGCTCAATTGTTGCAGAATCAATGGCAGCTTTAGTTGTTGCGGATTTACTACTTCTTAATCTAGGTCGAACAATACAACAATTAAGAAATGTTTATACTAGTTAATATTATTTAACCTTTTTATATTATTTTGTTTCTTTTTGTAGCAAATTAGTATATTAGGTCAAATATAATTTATACTTTCTACTTTTTATTTACTTATTAAGAAATACTTTCCTACACTTTACATGTAAACATATTCTATACATTTTGTATAGATAGGCTTAGCTGTGCAAATTTATTTGCTTGTTACTTTTATTAGGAGGAAATTATGAAAATTTTAACAAAAATTGCAATCGCATCCATTGCATTGGCAGGAATGCTACAAGCTGATGTTACGCTTATAGGTGTAGATGGAGGTCTTACTGTACTAAATGCCAGAGTTGGCTTTAATGCAGGTTTAACAGTTGGAAGTGCACACCATAGTGCTTGTCCATCAGCTGTAACAACAGTAACTACAACAAGAACTTATACATCAGACCCATGTTCATATGTATGTGGTCCTTGTGTTGTTGTAAAACCACCTTGTCCTAAACCAGCTCCAAAACCTGCATGCCCTTGTCCATGTAAGTAGTTAGCTAAATCAGAAGTTTGATTTTATAAACTTCTGATTTTTAGTTTATTTTATTATCATGTGTACATGATAATATGTCCTTTATGTAAAACACAAAATTCTAATACTCTATTTCACAAAAGCGAAA